>CAZTYG010000088.1:0-7724 GCA_964617445.1 uncultured Blastochloridaceae bacterium | reverse complement strand
AGGTGACCAACACGGGCAACAAGCCCTTGTATTTTGACGCTATTCAAGTTGAAAAACGGTCCACGCCAGCCCCGGAATTCTACATGACCATGGCGGCGAAATCCGGCCTCTTCAGTAGTGGCAGCATCCGCCCCCAAATCCTGCCCTATGCCCTCAACTGGACTGCTTTGCGCGGCGACACCGACCTGAACAACGTTACCAGCCCTGGTTCGGGTTCCGATGCAGCCCGTTTTGCACCGGTGGCAACCGCGTTGAACCGATACCTCGCCGACGGGCTCGAAAGTCATACCATCCTCGCCTACACCCCGGACTGGGCGGCCATTTCCGCGGCGCGTCTCCAAGAGGCCGTCAGCGCCGGCCGAGCCAAGAATGTAGCTCCAGCCATCACGCCGTACGAAGGGTTGGTCGATTGGGTGGTCTCCAACTACTCGAATCAGATCGATACGTGGGAACTCTGGAACGAACCCAACGCCGGCAACTTTTACCGCGGACTGGCAGTCGAGTTTCTGCCGCTTGCCTCTTCCATGAATCAGGTGATTCGCAATATCAATCCCAACGCCCGCACCTTCACCGGAGTCGCCGGAGTCACCCGCGGACCGGTGGACGGCTTTGTCGAAACGCTGGCCCGGGGCGGCCTGCTCGACGCCACGGACTACTTCGCGGTTCATTGCTACAGTTCACGCTCTTGGGATGTGCCCTACGGTCTGGCACAGGGCCATCTATACGCGGTGGGCAGTGCGAACGACATCTACGCCAACGAGCAAAGTGAGAGCGGATCGCACGCGGATCAAGCGTCCAAACTGTCGGAGTCGCTCGGACGATTGTACGCCAGCGGCGCATCGAAGATGGGTTACTTCGCCGACAACTACGGTTCAACCGCCAACGCATTGTTCAATTCTTCCAACAACTACGCCCCGAAACCGGCTTACTGGGTCTTTCACGACTACACCCAACTTGCCAAAAACGGTGGACGCCGTCTTGATATCGGTCTGCGCAGCACCAATGGCTCAGCCTTTGAAGGGGTCTATGCCGCCGGGGCCACCCATAACGATGACACCGTCACTCTGGTCCTCAGCCCGGCCCAATCGCCTTTAACCTCCCTGTCCGCTGTCGCCACCATTCCGGTCTCCTTCAGTGGTTCGGCTGAGGTGATCACGCGTGTGGAGAGCGGTCGGGAAACGGTTGCCACCGTCAATGTTTCCGGCACAGGAAATCGTCGTTTCTTGTCCACCACCATTGCCATCAATGGTCGCACCCTCGTCCGTGTTCGACCTAGCCGCACGGGCAAACTTCTTGCCAACTGGCGCTTCGACGGAAGCACGGATGATGTCCACCGTGACACCTACTACGCGGGAACCCAGAACCTGACCTACGAGTCGGCGGCTTCTCAGGGAAATCCCGCCCTATCGGGTCAGGTGATCGCTTTGAATACCCAAGGCCAGACCGGGGCAGCTCGCCAGTTTCTGGCATTCCGTGATGATATCGCCCCCAGCCGCGGCGCAGGCCTGAACCCATCCGCAGAAATGACGATCTCGGGCTGGTTTTTCATCAGCTCATGGACTACGACGGATCGCCCGTTCTTCGGCGGCAACCGCGACAACTCGGGTGGTTTCGGCTGGGAACTTTCCAGCGATCGAAAAGCGGTGATCACCATGAGAAAAACGGCGGGTGGTTCTTTTGTAACAGCAACGGCCAACTCCGTCCTGCCGGTGGGACAATGGTTCCATCTGGCTGCCGTCCTGACCCCATCTGGCGAGATCCGACACTATCTCAATGGCGTAAGTGATGGCGGAGGCACAGGCTTCACTCTCGAGAACGGCGGTGGTGATCTGTTCATCGGACGCAGCGCCACTGGCGATTCCAACTACTTCCGGGGTAAAATCGATGATCTCGCCCTCTTCGGCAAAGCGCTTACCCAAGCCGAAATTCAAAACCTCATGCAAAGCGGCACCAGCCCGCAATCCCGTGTGATCGATTATTCCGGGGGAATGTCGGCCACTGGAATGAGCCTGAACAATGGCGCGTCGATCTCGAATGGCGAACTGGTTCTAACCACGGGAACTTCCCAAAGCAGGACCGCCTTCCATTCCACGAAGGTGGACATCCGCGACTTCGAGACTGACTTCCGCTTTCGGATGACTCAGGCCGAGGCCGATGGCATGACCTTCACCATTCAAAATCAGGCTGCCACCGCAGTCGGTGCGGGCGGTGCCGGGTTGGGTTACCAAAATATCACGAACAGCCTCGCAATCAAATTCGATCTGCACGGCAGCGGTCAAGCCAACTCCATCGGCCTCTACACGGGTGGTGCCTCTCCCACCTCGGGTAGCGTTTCCCTACCGTCCGACTTGATCCTAGCCAGCGGAAATGTCTTCGCCGCCAAGATCCGGTATGCCAACTCCACCCTCACCCTCACACTGCGCAACGAATCCACCGGGGCGCAGGCCATCTTCGACTTTCAGAATGTGAACATCCCGGCAGCAGTCGGAGGAAACACGGCCTGGGTCGGTTTCACCGCAGGCACAGGAGGGAAAAGCGCCAGGCAGAATGTCCTCAGTTGGACCTACGATAACGGTGCCAGCCAGCTCACCCGGGTAATCAATTACACACCGGGCATGTCAGCCACCGGTTTGACCACCAACAACGGAGCCACCATTTCGAACAATGAACTGGTCCTGACCACGGGCACCTCGCAACGCCGGACAGCCTTTTACACCACCAAAGTGGACATCAGGAACTTCGAGACCGACTTCCGCTTCCGCATGACCCAGGCCATCGCCGATGGTATGACGTTCACCATCCAGAATCAGGCCGTGACCGCCGTTGGGGCAAGCGGCGCCGGACTGGGATACCAAAACATCGGCAACAGTGTGGCCATCAAGTTTGATTTGCACGGCAGCGGGCAGACCAACTCCATTGGATTCTACTCCGGCGGTGCCGCCCCAACCTCGGGCAGCACGATCCTCCCTTCCGACTTGGTTCTCGCCAGCGGTGATGTCTTCGCCGCCAAGCTCCGCTATGCCAATTCCACGCTCACCCTCACCTTGCGAAACGAGGCGACCGGTGCGCAGGCCATCTACGACTTCGAGAACATCAACATTCCGGCCTTGGTTGGGGGCAACACCGCTTGGGTCGGCTTCACTGCGGGCACCGGAGGCAAAAGTGCCCGCCAGCACGTGCTCAGCTGGACCTTTGACAATTGAGCCCCACCACTCTGCCGATAAGCACTGAAAATGACGGCAGACTTCAACAACGCCAAAGTAACGCTACCAATGAAATTCGGCCATTCCGACTCTCTTCAAGATCAACCAAGGGCCTCCTCCGCCACCCTTGGAAAAGATTAGATGCCACCCCTGCATTTTTTTCGGAAAGCTCCCGGCGGAATGCCCTCTTTGGCCTTGAATGCGCGTACAAACTGAACACTGCCACCAAACCCGCACTCCGCGCCAATCTCCGCAATGGACAGGTTGGAGTCTCTCAGCAGGTTGCGTGCCCGACTCAAACGCAATTCTTTGTGGTATTTAGAGGCCGTCGTACCGTGTTCTTTTTTGAAAAGCCGGTTGAGCTGGCTCGCTGAAAGCCTCGCCACCCGGGCCAGCCCGGGGACGGTGAAGGCTCGCGCGTGCGTGCGTATGACTGTGGCCACAAATCCGATCCGCGGATCGCCGACCGGCAGGGCCTCATCACTTGATAGCCGTGCTTTCGCACCTATCAAAGACGCTTTGCTCAATAGATTCAAGAAACGCCATACCTCAGCAGCAATGAGCGCTGGGGAGGCTTCCTTACTGGAACAAATTTTATGCAGTTCCCTTGCGCGTGCGACGAGTGGGCGTTTGCCAACCTTTACAAACAAGCCTGAAGCGTGGGTATCGACGAAGTCAGCCATAGAACCAGCGATGCGCATATCGACAAGTTCCACTGAGGGAGTCGAAGCGTTGCTCTCGTCGAAGTGAACCACTCCTGGCGGCATCAGGGCCACCCATCCGGCCCTCAAACGCTGTTTCTGGCCTGCCACATGAAAAGTCATATTACCTTCCAGAATCCAGAGGCACTGCAACATGGCATGGGAGTGGGGGGACGACGCGGTTCGCAGGCACATCTTGCCATGGGACAAGCGGTGAATGCCAAGGTGCGGCAAGTGGTGCACATAGTCATATTGCTTGGGGTTCTCCCCGTAAAATGAAGCCATGCGTAAAAGTGTTAATGGATGACGGTTTTTGTCAATAGACTTCCTTGACATAATGGCTGCATGTTTATCTCCATGAAAACACCGATTCCCCTTTTTCTTCTGCTCGCGGCTTTGTTGGTCCCCTCCAATGTCTTCTCACAGACCATCGGCTACTGGCGCTTTGGCAACAATCCAAACGATCCCGGCTCGCTCACTGCTGCTACCGTGGGGACCAATCTCAGTTCGATTGGCGATGTGAGCCAGTATGCTCTCCCTGGCACGGGCGCTGGCAGCCTGTTTCCCGATGTTGTCCCACAGAATGGGTTGACCAACAGCCGGGGCGTGAATATTTATTTCTACCTCCTGAGCCCTCGTCGACTTTGCTCATTCTGGGCGGCCTGCTGCTTTGGGGAATAATCCGACGCGTACAACTTCGTCGGAGCTGATGGTAACTAGCTGCCAAGAGCACAGGAGAAGCAATCTGTATCCCGCTGATCTGAATACTATGTTGAGTTCCACTTGCGCTACCGCCATCCCTATTTCAATCGCAAAGCCCTGTCAGCCGAACATTCCTGATTTCTGTGTCGACATCCGCAACCACGGCGCGGTTTCCGATGGTTCGACTTCCAACACCGCTGCCATCGCTGCCGCGATCTCCGCCTGTGCCGCCGCCGGTGGTGGTCGGGTGTTGATTCCAGCCGGGGTATGGGTGACGGGGCCGATTCATTGGCGCAGTCGCATTGAGATCCACCTGGCCGAAGGGGCCGAGTTACGCTTCAGTCAGCGACACGATGACTACCTTCCCGTGGTGCGTCAGCAGCGCGGTGGCATCGGCTGCATGAATTATTCGCCCTTCCTCTATGCCGTGGACTGCGAGGACATTGCCCTCACCGGACCGGGGCTCTGCAATGGCCAAGGAGCGGCTTGGTGGCCGTGGAAGAAGGCCCAGCCGGGCATGGTGGTTTTGATCCGAATGTGCGCCGAACGGGTGCCGGTTGAGCAGCGCGTCTTCGGCACAGTCGAGGCCGGTGTGCGCAGCGATTTTTGCCAGTTTGTGAATTGCCAACGCGTCCTGATTGAGGGCCCCACTTTTATGGACAGCCCTGCATGGACCATTCATCCGGTGCGTTGCGATGACGTGACCATCCGACAGGTGACGGTTCGCAATCCCAAACACGCCCCGAATACCGACGGGATTGACCCCGACGGCTGTCGGCGGGTGCTCATCGAGCACTGTCATGTGGACACCGGCGATGATGGGATCTGCTTGAAGTCCGGCTGGAACGAAGACGGCTTTGAACACGGGCGTCCCTGCGAGGATGTTCTGATTCGCCACTGCACCGTCTTGGCCGCGCACGGCGGTTTTGTCATCGGAAGTGAGGTCTCCGGCGGGATTCAAAACATCCATGTCCACGACTGTTTCTTCGACGGCACCAATGTCGGTGTGCGTATCAAGACCAAGCCCGGGCGAGGCGCATTCATTCGCAACATCCATGTTGAGCGCTTGCGAATGCACGCCATCCGTCGCGAGGCCGTCCTCATCACCCAGTTCTACAACGGCAACCCGCACGATCTATCGGAGATCGATCCCACTCTTCCGGTGACCGAGATTGATGGCGTGAGCATCAGCGCGCTTGATTGCGATGGCTGCACCCGCCCCGTTCGCTTCCACGGTTTGTCCAGCCATCCACTCCGCGGCATCAAATTGATCGGCCTGAATATCCGGGCCGCAGTTGAGAATAGTGATCTGCGGAACGTAGCCGATGTGCAGATGGTTAATGTTAGTCTTTAGACAATCGAAGCAAATCTCTCACCCGCACTGGCAAACCGGTTGCAAAGGAACGATTGGCCGCGATACCGGTGAGGATCGACAGCGCACCGTCCCGATGTCGCGCCGCCCTGCCGAGCGGATCATGGGCGGCAGTATTGCCAAAAATGTCTTCAAGCAACAGACGATCTCCGCCTCCATGGCCTCCCACCGCTTCAGGAATCTCAACGTGATACGGTTTTTCCCAGTGGGGAAACACGGTCAGCCGCTGACTTTTTGAAAGGCCATCGCCTATATGGCTGTTCCCGGCGCTGATATAGGAGTTTTCCATTTCATCCAATTCGATCCGCCCTTTCGTACCGTTGAACGCAATGCGGAACCCCTCCCATGGGGAGTAAGCCGTCAACGAATATGAGAGTTGCGCTCCCGATTGATAGCCCACGACCAGATTCACCGTGTCCTCGATACTGATCCCGTCACCGAAGACGTTCATATCCCGCAGATAGCCATCCTCCTTCTCGGCATCGAGATACAAACCCTGCAACCCGCCGTTGTCACGCATATCGATGGCAAACGGATCCCCTTCTGCGGCGGCTTCGCCAGTGCTTCGGAAATAAGGGCGGTAGTTGCCGTGTCGCTCGCCGTTGACCTTTCCATAAAACGCCAACGATCCCAAACCGAATACCACTTCCGGTTCGCTCTCCAACCACCAATTCACCAAGTCGAAATGATGGGTGGATTTGTGCACCATCAACCCTCCGGAATTTCGTTTGTCCCGGTGCCAGCGCCGAAAGTAATCCGCTCCGTGACGTGTGTTCAAAAGCCACTCGAAATGGACCGACTTGACCTCGCCGATCACCTTCGCCATGAGCAATTCCTTCACTTTGCTGCGAGATGGGGAGTAGCGGTAGTTGAAGGTGACGCGCAGGTTGCGTCCGGTGCGTTCCACGGAATCAAGGATAGCCTGGCATTTGATTTCATCCGTGGTCATCGGCTTTTCCGTAATCACATCACAACCCGCCTCCATGGCCCGAATGATGTAATCGTCATGCGTCCGATCGATGGTGGTCACGATCACGGTGTCGACCTTTTCGGTTTTGAGCATCGCCTCAAAGTCTTTGGCCGCATACATCGGAATGCCTGAGATGCCGTTCTTTTCGACATACACCTTGTGATGATGCGCCATTCGTTTTGGGTTGGAATCGCAGATGGCCACGAGGGAGCTGGTTTCCTTGTAGGTGTCCAGCAGGGCGTGGGAAAACATGAAGGCCCTGGCACCGGTGCCGACGATGACATAGCGTTTGGTTTCAATCGGGGAAGTCTTCATGGGTGATATCATGCCATTTACCGGTCTCCATGAAAATAGCAGTTCCCGTCATACACTTGACATTTTCAATCATGCCCGAAGCATGGCACCATGCTTTGTTACTTGGGAAAAGGTCCCCGTCGGTATGCCGAAAAGCCGATCAAGATCTACGGCAGACCCTATTGGGAATTCCAGGCCGTGGTGTCGGGCCGCATTGCGTTGTGTCTTCCTGATCAAACAAACCAATTGCGGAGAAACCATCTCTGGCTTTCAGCACCCGGACATCCTCACGGATGGACCGGTGAACCGGGCAAACCTGCCGAAGTGGCGGTTTTTCATTTTCTGACCGTTCCTGATTGTCTCGCTCGAAAATTGGCCGAACGGGGAATTTTGGAACTCAGTCTGAGCGACAGCCAAAGACAACGCATCAAGTGGCTTTCAAAAAATCTGGAGAAGTCCCTGCATCATCCCGGACCGGAAAT
>CAZTYG010000087.1:0-7762 GCA_964617445.1 uncultured Blastochloridaceae bacterium | reverse complement strand
CGAGATGTTGCTGGAGTCTGCGAATGTAGTGGGAGGCGACGCGTTGCTGTTCCCTGCGGTGGGCCGGCATGAGGGCGCGGCCGAAGATGTGATAGAGGACCAATCCGGGCCATGGCAGGAGAAAAATGAGCAACAGCCAAGTGCGAGCGGCAGCCGGGCTGCGTTGCTGGGGGACGTAGAAAAGCATCAGCAGGCGGATGACCCACTCGCTCAAAAAGTAGGCTGTGCTCCAGCTGATCAAGTTCCGACTTCCAGGCCCAACTTGCGCTTGAGCGTCTTGACCACCAAGCCGCTGCGCTGGAGAGCGTGTTTGGCCTCTTGATCGGTGGCCAGTCCGTGTTGCACGGCCCGGCCGGTGGACTCATTGATCTGGGTCACCGCCTCCAGCGCGTGGGTCCACGCCTCTTTCTGCACGGCGGGGTCCTCCGAGTGGCAGGCTTTGACGACGTTCTGCTCGGTGATGACAGCGAGCTGGCGCATGTGCTCCACCCACTCACGCGCCTCGTTGCGCGGCCAGCTCCGGGTCATGGTCAGCACGTCCAAGCAGAGCTGGTGGGCGTATTGCCAGACGTCCTGTTGTTTGAGATCGACGGCCATGGTCAACGGCTTCCGGGTTTGATGGCGGGCGTGGCCGCAAGGTCGTGTGGCAGGGCTTCGGCGGGAAAGGTTTCCACGTTCATTTTGAGAAGGCTGACCAGCGGGGCGCCGAGGTCCGGCGGGTTGTTGCCGCTGCGGTCCACGATGCAGCCCACGGCGGCGACCGTTCCGCCCGCGCCGCGGACGATCTCGCATACCTCGCGGACCGCGCTGCCGGTGGTCACCACATCCTCGGCCACGATGTAAGCGACCGGGGGAAGCTCGAAGCGGCGCACAACCAGCAGACCGTTGGCTTTTTCGGCGAAGTAGTGCGGCAGGTCGAGGTTGCGGGCGACCTCGTGGCCGACCAGGATACCGCCCATGGCGGGGGAGATGGCCGCGGCGTGTTTGTGGGCGGAGTGCTTGGCGGAGAGGGCCGCGCAAAGTTCCGCCGCCCGCCGCGGATGGGTCAAAAGCCGTGCGCACTGAAAAAACTGGCGGCTGTGAAGACCGGAGCGCAGGACGAAGTGGCCCTCGAGCAACGCTTGCGTGGAGCGAAACGCGTCCAGAATTTGTTCGTCGGTCATGGCCGAATGATTGGCTCCCGCGCCCCGTCGGTCAAGCCTCTGGGTCCCGGAAAGACGGCCTCTCAGGAATACGCCACGTCCTTGCCGGGATCCATTTCATAGTCCAGAAAGACCACCTTTTCGACATTCGGCTCCAGCACCTGCTTCTCGTATTGGGTGAAGATCGCGGAGTCGCGGGCGATTCTGGCCTTGGTCAGATTTTCAAAATCGACACAAACAAACACATCATGCGGGTTGTTGCGGAGGTCGATTTTCTTGCCGCACTTGAGATTCATGACCTCGGGGATTTTGAGCAAACGGATGCGGGTTTCCACCATGATGGTTTCCACCTGATCGGGAGTGATGCCGGTTTTGAGTTTGAGCAGGAAGATTTCATGAACCATGAGGGAATTCATCACAACGGTAAGGGGCCGCCCTGTCAAGCGTGGCCTGCCGTCGAAACCGCCCCCCAACGCACTATTTTCCAAGGCATCCGGGAATCCTCTGGACACCCTCCACACTTCGGGTTTAATCCTCCGCATGTTCTCCGATGTTTTCAAGAAGGCGGGCGACTCCGATTCCTCCGCCGAAGCCGCAATCTCCAAACCCAAAGATAAAGAATCCCCCAGCCGTATGAGCAAATCCTCCACCGCCATCCTTTCCGAAGACGTCGAATTCAAAGGAGTCCTGAACTTCAATAGCAGCATGGAAATCCACGGCCGCTTCGAGGGGCAGATATTCGCTGAGGGCGATCTCGTGATCGGCGAGTCCGCGCTGGTGAAAGCTGACATTCAATCGAGCAGCTCCGTGGTGATCCGCGGCAAAGTGCAGGGCAACGTCACCGCCAAAGAAAAAGTGGAAATTTCCTCCAAGGCCCAACTTTATGGCGACGTGACCGCGCCCCGGTTCATTCTGGCGGAAGGCGCCGCATTCGTGGGGTCCTCCCGCACATCCGACAAGACCTCCCCGCCCTCCGATTTTTCCAATATCTTCACCCGTCTCGACAAACCCAAGTCCGGCAGCAGCCCCTCCGGCTCCGGCTACGTTGCGCCAGGGTCGGTCTGACCGGGAGTTAGGTTCTTAAATTACAATCCCGCGATGCGGTAGATGCGGCCCAAAGCGGGCTGGCGGTCGATCACCTCTCCGGTGGAGGCGCGGACAACCATGACTTCCTTGGCATGGCCCTCGCCAACGGTGAGGAAAACCAGGTCGTTGCTGTCCGGGGCCACGGGCAGGGCGCGGTAGGCCTGGACGGGAAGTTGGTGGCGTTTGAGGGCGAGGGTGGGGGTGCGACCTTCGACTTGGAAGACAAAGAGTTCCGGGGTGGGGGCTCTGGTCTCACGCAGATCGCCGAAGGAGCGGTATTTGAGTTTGCCGAGGGCGGCGGCGACGAACATGCCGGAGGCGGGCAGAATGGCGGGGGTTTCCAGACCGGGGGGGACGTCGATGCGCTGGAGCACCTGGCGGGCCTTGAGGTCCACCCAGACCGCGCCGCGGGCGGCGTTGGTGACCAAGACGTAGTCCTTGTTGCCGATGGTCATGACCGAGGCGCGGTCGGGGAAGCCGGTTCCCCAGGATTCGTCCAGCGCGGTGGTGTGGTAGGAGAGGTTGCGCCAGGCACCGCGCTTGACGGCATCCAGGTCGGCCATGGCGATGCCGCCGTACAAATCCATCGAGAGCAGCAGGGTGTTGGTGCGGTAGGAGGGGATGATGATTTCCGGGCTGGGGCCCTGCTCGCTGAAGGAGGCCAGATGAAGGTCGGGGCGCGCGCGGGGCATTTTCACGTCGGCCACAGGTGTCCAGGAGGCGAGGTCGAAGGCGACCACGCGGCTGCCCTTGTGGCGTCCGCTGCCGCTGTCTTTTTGCCAACTGGTCCAGGCCATGTTGTCATGCGAGGCGACACTGATGTATTCGATGCGGCGGCCGGAGGGGTGCAGGGCCTGGCGACCGTTCCAGCTCTTGTCCAGCGAGGCGCTGGGGCCGTCCACCATATAGTGTACACCGATATCGGCTCCGACCACGAACTTGCTGCCGTAGGCTTCGACCGCGTCGGGTTTTTTCACTAGATCCAGCAGCGTGGCTTCTTTCTGTTGCAGATCGACCAAGAAGAAGTTGCTGCAAAACTCGTGCTGGGAGGAGGCACCGACATACCGTCCGCATTCGGAGACGGCGAGCTTGTGCGGGGCGCAGAAGTCTCCGCTGGCGGCGATGGATTGTTGGGAGAGGATTTTGCCGGTGTGGCGGTCGATGGTCACCGCGCCGATGCCGCCGACCTTTTGATTATGGTAGGTGTAAAAAATTTGCATGGAGCCGGAGGCGGTGGTCCGGGTGGTGGGGCCGACATCGGCCATGCCGACGGAGGCCATGAGTGAGACGGTAAGTAAGAGGGGCAGCGTGCGCATGGCCACATTTAAGAAGCATTTGCAAAAAAATGGCAAATGAAAGGGTGGGTCGGCCAGGTGACAATTGCGCGACTTCCGACGCACAATTGTTTCAGTTCTGCAATTGTTTTTCATGGCCCTATTGGGACAGTCTCGGCGCGATGAAAATGACACGCCATGATTCTGCCTCCGCATTTTTGATCTCCTTCTGGTTGCTTTCCGCAGGGGCGATCGGACAGACGTTGAACGGCACTGATGGTGCGAATCGGGCATGGGGCACGGCCGGTAACTGGATGCCCGATACGGTGCCCAACGCGACGGATGCCGTGGTAAACATTACCCGTTCCAGTGGTGGTGGCAACCGTCAGATCCAGCTGGGCGGCGGCACGTTCACCATCGGAGAACTGAATTGGAACGTGTTGAATGTGGGCGACAACGACAGTCTTCGTGACGGAACGATCAATTTTGTCAGCACCGATGGCGTCAGTGAGTTTAATTTTTTCGGTGATAATGGTGGCAATGTCCAAATCCGAAACGGCGCGACTCTGCAGATCGGAGATGGGCAAACCCTGATCATTACCAATGCAAGCTCGGCTGCCAATTCGCGTTTGAACTTCACCACTGACGGAGCGGGCGGCCACATTGCCGGTGCGGGAACTATCATCTTCCGCGATGGCTCAGGGGTTGCCGGCAACCTTCGCGGTATTCGTTTGCAGGACGCCAATGCCGGGTTCACTGGAAATTTTATTCTAGAATCCGGTTCCCTGGAGTTGTTCAACGCCGCCGGACTGGGTTCGGGCACTCTCACAGGACGCGGTGGCCAGGTTCTGTTGAATGGCGACTATACCATTGCCAACAACGTCGTGCTCGACGGAGGTTTTCTGCTTTCCAGCGATAGCGGAACCACCCGTGAGACTGAGTGGAACGGTACGGTCAGCGGGGATGGTGATCTGGCCATCAGCTCCACCATGGATGCCCGCTTCAACGGCAATAACACCTTCACCGGGCAGCTCATCCTCGACGGCGGACGCATCCGCGCGGGCAGCAACACCGCTTTTGGCGGGTCCACCATCGTGGTGACCGCGAACGACGGTATCTACACCGCCTCGGGCGGCAATCGAACCATCGCCAACAATTGGGTGCTCAACGGCACGCTTGACGTGACCGGTGGCTCCAATGATTCGGTATTTACCGGCAATATCTCCGGAACCGGCGGACTGCTCAAAAGTTCCGGTGGGTTGCTGACCCTTGCTGGAAACAACACTTTTACGGGTGCGACAGAGATCGACGATGGCATCCTGATCCTCACCGGCAGCTCCGGGCTGGGCAACACCAGCGGCATCAGCTTCACCTCCAACGACGCCGCCCTCGGACTCCTCACCAATGGGGAGACCACCTTCAACCTCGGCGCCCCCGGCACGGTGCTCATGATGGACGCGCGGGGGAAAATCGGCGCGATGGAGACGCCTGGCGACAGCATCGCCATTCTCGCCAACAACATTCAGTTCAACACCGACCGCATCGAACTGTTCGCGGAGAGCAATTCCCGGCTTTATATCGAAGGAGATATCATCGGCAACGGCGACATCCGCATCAATGACGATATGGGGGACGATGAAGTGCGTTTCCGCGGCGGAGAGAAAACGTTCACCGGAGACATTGAGGTCCGTGATGGACGGCTGCGCATCGATGATGACGGCCTTCCGGTCAACCTCGGCCAGCTCACCCTGCGCGGCGGCAATCTCCGTTTCGGCCAGGGCGGCGACCGCACCTACACGCTGGGAGCCAATGTGGGTGGCAGCACCATAGAAATGCAGCGCAACAACGCCATTGAGAAAACCGACACCGGTTCCGCCACGCTGACCAACAACATCGTGCTCAATGCCCAGAACAGTGACCGCCAGATGCGTTTTCGCGCCCGTGAGGAGGGCAGCAGCCTGATCCTGACGGGTGACATCTCGCAGGCGGGTGGCTCCGCCGCCGGGGCCTCTGTCTCTTTCAATACCCCCACTGTGAGCAATGACTTCTTCGGCACGGTCCGGCTCATGGGTGATTACAACGCCCCGGATTTCAATGTGGAAGTGGTCCGCGGCTTTTTGCATCTCGGTCCCCAGACCACCCTCAACGGTCTTTCCTTTGATCTGCAAAGCCCGGCCACACTGGTGCTCGACATCCAGGACGCCGCCACGTTCGGCAGTGTGATGGTCAGCGGCGACGCCGATCTGGCCGACGGCAGCATGTTGCGCCCGATCTTCACCGGGGGACTCGACAGCGGTGCGCTCAATCTTGACGTCATCACTTCGGGCACGCTCAACAACGCCGGGATCGGCCTGGTTGCCAGCCCGGTCTTGCAGGCCCAATTGGTCGAGGTGGGTGGTACCACACTGCAGCTGCAAATGGATGTCAACTACGCCGCCCCGGGCTCGGGTCTTAATGACAATGCCCAAGCGGTTGCCGGACTGCTCGGCTCCGGCGCAGGCACGGGTGCGCTGGGTCAACTTCAGGCCGCCGCGCTCAGCACCGGATCGTCCGCCGAACTCCAACAGCTTTACGAATCCATCGCCGCCGAGGAACTCGGTGCGCTGACCCAGACCGCGTTTTCCAACAGCAATGCGCTGATGCGCGGCGTCATGGCCCGTTCGCAGTCGCTGCGCGAGGGCAATGCCGGGTTGAACATGGCCTCGCTGCGCGGCACCACCGACTGGAATTTTGAAACGCCGATTCTGCTCGCCGACACCTCCGGACGCCCGCTGGCAATCGGTCGTCAGGAAACCTCCAAGTGGAGCGTATTCGGCAATGTCACCGGCAGCCGCTTCGAGCAGGACCGCACCGCCCAGCAGGGCGGCTTTGAATCCGCCACCCAGGGCTTCCTCGCCGGGGTGGACCACCGCATTTCGCCCAATCTGGTGGTCGGTGCCTTCGGCGGCTACGACCGCAGCCGCACCCAGTTCGACCGCAACCGCGGCTGGTCCGGCAGCAACACCGCCACCTTCGGCGGCTACGGCAGCTGGCTCACGGACAACTGGTATGTCACCGCCTCCGCCGCCTACAGCCGTCACGATATCGAGACCGAGCGCTTAAGCGCGCTGGGCACCGCCCGCGGCGATGCGGATGCCGACCAGGTCACCGCCATGATCGGCGGCGGTTACGACTTCCGCCACGGACGCTGGACCTACGGTCCCACCGCCATGCTGACCTACAGCCACATGTGGATCGATCCCTTCACCGAAAGTGGTGCGCCGATCGCCCAATCCTTCCGCGCCCAGGATGCCGACAGCCTGCAGATGTTCGTCGGCGGACGCGCCTCTTACCTGTTCCCCGGCGACTTCGTCAGCTTCCGTCCCGAAGTCCGCGCCGGTTACAACCGTGAGTTTCTCAACGACGGACGGGTGATCGAATCCAGCCTCGCCGGGGGCGGGCCGACCTTCGGCATCCGCACCCAGGATGCCGAGCGCGATTGGGCGCTCATCGGCGGGTCGATCAACGCCGTCTTCAGCGACTCCACCACCGCCTTTGTCAGCTACGACGCCGAGGTGGGCCGCAGCGACTACGTCGGCCACACCATCAGTGGCGGGGTGCGCTGGTTCTTCCCCGGCGGACCGCCCCAGGGACCGGTCATGCAGTTCAGCGACCAGGAAAAAGACTGGCGCGATGTCATCTGGGAAAGCCCGGTCGGCCGCGCCGCGAAGTTCGTCAACCTGCACGGACGCGCCCATTTCCAGTATGACTACGGCGAAACCGAGTCGAAGCCCGGCACGTTGGCCGATCCGAATGACCCGGAGATGATCAACCGCCTGTTCGTCCGCCGCCTGCGCGTCGGCATCGAACGGGACCTCGGGGCCGGCTTCTATGCCGAAGCCACCGGAGAATACGACGAATTCGCCCCCGAAGGCCGTGGCGCACCGCTTGGCCTCTTCAGCGCCCTGTTCGGCTGGCGGCCCATCGAGGAATTCGACATCAACTTCGGCTACGACAAGGTTCCCTTCTCCTGGGAGGAAAACACCTCCAGCGCCCAGATCAAAACCGTCGAACGCTCCGCCGCCAACCGCACTTTTACAAAGCTCGGTGACATCGGCGAGCAACACATCCGGCTCGGCGTCAACGGTCGCTTCCGCGAGCTGGTCACCAACGTCGGCCCGCTACAGCGCTACGACTTCCACTATGCCGTCGCGATTGCGCAACCAAGCCCCGAACCCGACGCGTTGTACGAGTCGATGTCGGGTCGCGAGATGCTCGTGT
>CAZTYG010000086.1:0-7783 GCA_964617445.1 uncultured Blastochloridaceae bacterium | reverse complement strand
GGAATGAGCCCGTCGCGGAGGTGCATGACCTCGCGGTCCATGGTGAGGGTTTCGATCTGGCGGTGGGCGAAGTGAAGGATGCTGCCGCCGGGGGTTTCATAGACGCCGCGGGATTTCATGCCGACGAAGCGGTTTTCGACCAGATCGACGCGGCCGACGCCGTGTTTGCCGCCGAGTTTGTTAAGGGTGCGCATGACGTTGGCAGGGGAGAGGCGTTTGCCGTTGACGGCGACGCAGTCGCCTTTCTCGAATTCGAGGGTGAGGTATTCGGCTTTATCGGGAGCGCGCTCGGGGGAGACGCCGAGGACAAACATGTCTTCGGTGGGTTCGGTCCATGGGTCTTCGAGGATGCCGCTTTCGAAGGAGATGTGGAGGAGGTTGCGGTCCATGGAGTAGGGTTTTTTGGCGGTGACGGGGACGGCGATGCCTTTTTTCTTGGCGTAGTCGATGAGGTCGGCGCGGCCCTTGAAGTCCCATGTGCGCCAAGGAGCGATGACGTTGAGGTCGGGGGCGAGGGCGGCGAAGGTGAGTTCGAAGCGGACCTGGTCGTTGCCTTTGCCGGTGGCGCCGTGGGCGACGGCGTCGGCTTTTTCGAGGCGGGCGATATCGACCATGCGTTTGGCGATGAGGGGGCGGGCGATGCTGGTGCCGAGGAAATACTGGCCCTCATAGAGGGCGTTGCCGCGGATCATGGGGAAGATGAAGTCGCGGGCGAATTCCTCGGTGAGGTCGTCGATGTAGCACCTGGAGGCACCGGTGCGCACGGCTTTTTTGTCGAGTCCTTTGAGTTCCTCTTCCTGGCCGATGTCGGCGCAAAAGGCAACGATTTCGGCCCCGTAGGTTTCCTGGAGCCATTTGAGGAGGATGGAGGTGTCGAGGCCTCCGGAGTAGGCGACTACGATTTTTTTCATGGGGTGTGAAGTATACTGCAGGAAGCTCGCGAAAGGGCGCGAACGGAGGAGGGATCAGGCGACGGCCGGGGATTTCTTTTTCGCCTTCATGCGGGCGAGGTGGGGTTGGATTTTTTCCAGAGCGGCGGCGACTGTGAGGCCGTGTTGTTCGCGGAGGAAATCGATTTTTCCGTGGTCGATGAATTTGTCGGGCCAGCCGATGCGGACGACGGGGGTGGGGAGAGAGAGGTCGCTAAGTTCTTCGATGACGCCGGCGCCGAAGCCGCCCTTGAGGACGTGGTCCTCGATGGTGACGATGAGGTCGCAGCTGCGGGCGAAGAATTCGAGTGTGCCGGCGTCGATGGGTTTGGCAAAGCGGGCGTTGACGACGGCGGTGGAGAAGCCCTGTTCTTCGAGTTTGGCGGTGAGTTCCTGTCCCATGGGGAGCATGTGGCCGTAGGACCAGACGGCGATGTTGGTGCCGTGTTTGATGACTTCGGCTTTGCCGATGGGGATGAGGGCGGGATGGTCTTTGATCGTGGTGCCGGGGCCGTTGCCGCGGGGGTAGCGGATGGCGATGGGGCCGGGGTGTTGGATGGCGGTGAAGAGCATGTCGGCGAACTCGTCCTCGTCCTTGGGGGACATGTGGACCATGTTGGGGACGCAGCGCATGTAGGAGATGTCGAAGAGGCCGTGGTGGGTGGGGCCGTCGTCGCCGGAGAGACTGCCGCGGTCCATGGCGAAGACGACGGGGAGATTCTGGAGGGCGACGTCGTGAATGATCATGTCGTAGGCGCGCTGGAGGAAGGTGGAGTAGATGGCGCAAACGGGTTTGAAGCCTTTGGTGGCCATGCCGGCGGCGAAGAGGACGGCGTGTTCCTCGGCGATGCCGACGTCGAAGTAGCGGTCGGGGTGGTGGGGCTGGAAGCGATCGAGCGCGGTGCCATTGGGCATCGCGCCGGAAATGGCAACGATTTTATTGTTGGAGTCGGCGAGTTTGACGAGGGTGTCGGCGAAAACCATCGAGAAGGTGGGCTGGCCGGGGGTGGGTTCGGGCTCGCCATCGACGGGGTGGTAGGCGCCGGGGCCGATGCCGTGGTATTTTTTCTGTTTGGACATGGCGAGGTCGAAGCCCTTGCCCTTTTTCGTGAGGACGTGGAGGAGAACGGGGTGGTCCTGGGTTTTGAGGAACTCGAAGGTTTTGATGAGATTGGGGATGTCGTGGCCGTCGATGGGGCCGTAGTAGGTCATGCCGAGTTCCTCGAAGATGACGCTGGGGAGGAGGAAGCCCTTGACGGCCTCCTCGGCGCGGCGGGCGATTTTACCGACGGTTTTGCCGCCGATGCGTTCGATGAACTTCTGGGCCTGTTCGTGGAGGTGCGAGTATTGGTCGCTGGTGACGATTTTGTTGAGGTAACCGGCGATGGCGCCGACGTTTTTGTCGATGGACCACTCGTTGTCGTTGAGGATGACGATGAGGCGTTTGGTTTCGGTGGCGACGTTGTTGAGCGCCTCGTATGTGACGCCGCAGGTGAAAGCGGCATCGCCGGCGAGGACCACGACGTGTTCGTCACCGCCGCGTTTATCGCGTGCGACGGCCATGCCGAGGCCGGCGGAGAGAGCGGTGCCGGCGTGGCCGGCGCCGTAGCAATCGTGGGGGCTCTCGGTGCGGAGCATGAAACCGTTGAGGCCGTCGGCCTGGCGGATGGTGTGGAACTGTTTGGCGCGGCCGGTGAGCAATTTATGGACGTATGCCTGGTGGCTGACGTCGAAGATGAAGTTGTCCTTCGGGGTGTTGAAGACGTGGTGCATGGCGATGGTGAGTTCGACCACGCCGAGGTTGGGGCCGAGATGACCGCCGTTTTTGCTGCAAACTTCGATGAGTTCGGCGCGAATTTCCGCTGCCAGCTCCTCCAATTGTTCGAGGGAGAGTTTTTTAACGTCGGCGGGGCCGTTGATGCTGTCCAAGTGTTTGTTTGCCATGACTTTGCCTTTCACAAGAGACGGACTTCGCCGTCGTCTTTCTGGTCGCCGGAATCCTCCGGACTTTCTTCCATGTCACCGGCTTCCAGAGCCGATGAAACGACGTTCCCCGACTTATCCCGAGTTAACAACTCAATTTTTTGGGCGGCGGACTTGAGTTTGGCCTCGCAGTGAGCGAGGAGGCGGGAGCCCTCCTCGTATTGTTCGATGATTTTTTCAAGCGGGGATTCGCCGGACTGCATCTGTTCGACCACGTTTTCGAGGCGTTCAAGGGCGTCCTCGAAGCTGAGAGAGGCGGGATCGGGGGTGACGGATCGGTTTTTTGGCACAGGGCATGAAATCCCCGGCGGGCCGGGGCGTCGAGTCTAATTTTCGGGGGCGGCGGGAAGGTCACCGTCGGCGAAGCGGATGAGGAGGTGCGGGGAGGTGGCGGCGGCTTGTTTGCGCCGGATTAATTTACCGGAGGAGGGGTCGAGGACCATGGTATAGCCGCGTTCGAGGACGGCCTGGGGGGAGAGGAGGGCGAGCTGGCGGGCGAGGGCGGCGCGCTGACGGTCTTTGTGTTCCAGGAGGCGGCGGGGATCGGTGCGCGCCCATGCGCGGGCGGCGCGGTCGAGGCGGTCGGTGGCACCGCGACGGGCGCGGTCGAGACCGCGGGTGAGGGAAGAGGCGAGGTCGTCGAGCTTTTGCTGGTAGGTTTCGACGATTCGAACCGGCTCGCGAAAGACGTAGTGGTCGCGAAAAGCTGCGAGTTGATACGAGGCGTCCTGCCATGACTGGCGGAGAGATTTGGTCATGGCGGATTGGAGGTCGGTGAGGCGGGCGGCCCATTCGGAGTCGGCAGTGCAGACTAGCTCGGCAGCGGTGGAGGGCGTGGGGGCGCGGAGGTCGGCAGTGAAGTCGGTGAGGGCGAAGTCGATTTCGTGGCCGACGGCGGAGATGACGGGAATGCGGCTGGCGGCAACGGCGCGGGCGAGGGGTTCGTCGTTGAATGCCCAAAGGTCCTCGAGGCTGCCGCCGCCGCGGGTGAGAATGATGACGTCGATGTCATCGCGTGTGTTGAAATATGCGAGGCCGTCGCGGACCTCGGCGGCGGCACCGTCGCCCTGAACACGCGCACCGTAAATGGAGAGGGCGAGGCGGGGGCAGCGGCGGCGGATGATATTCAGAAAGTCCTGGAGGGCGGCGCCGGTGGGCGAGGTGACAATGCCGATGTGGCGGGGAAAAGCGGGCAGGGGCTTTTTGCGGGCGGGGTCGAAGAGGCCCTCTTCGGCGAGCTTGCGTTTGAGTGCCTCGTACTGCTCTTGGAGCGAGCCTTTGCCATCCGGCTGCATGGACTCGAGTTTGATCTGCATGTCGCCGCGCGGCGTATATACTGTAAGCAGACCGGTGGCTTTGACCCGAATGCCGTCCTCGGGACGAAAAGCGAGGCGGCGGGCGTTGCCCTGAAACATAACCGCTTTGATTTGGGATCGGTCATCTTTAAGGGTAAAGTATAGATGACCAGATGTCTGACGGCGGAAATTGGAGATTTCGCCGAGGACATCCACCGTGCCGACGCCGTCTTCCAACACATCACGGACGTGTTCAACCAGTTCGGAGACTTCCCATGGTTGATCCATTATTCCTCCAGGGATGCGACGGGAATCTGCAGGCGGGAGATGGCGGTGGCGCGCCCGGTGGTGTCGTCGATGTCGATCACCACGCCGTCCACCTGGAGGCCGCCGGAGGCGATGGTCATGCGGACGGGCATTTGGGTCCGCATGCGTTCGAGAATGGGGCCCTTTTCGCGTCCGATGACACCGTCGTGGCCGCCGCAAAAGCCGACATCGGAGATATAGGCGGTGCCGTTGGGCAGGACTTTCTCGTCGGCGGTCTGAACATGGGTGTGGGTGCCGACGATGGCGGAGACACGACCGTCGAGGGCGTGGCCGAATGCGATTTTTTCCGAGGTGGCCTCGGCGTGGAAATCGACGAGGATGCACGGGGTTTCCTCCTGGATGCGGCGGAGGACGGGGTCGATATGGTTGACGGGGTGTTCGGGGTGGATGGGCATGAACGTGCGTCCGATGGCATTGAGCACACCGAGTTTTTTACCGTTGCCACTGACGACGACCCAGCCCAGTCCGGGGCAGCCGTCGGGGAGGTTGTAGGGGCGGATGAGGCGGGGTTCCTGTTCGAAGAAGGGCAGGATTTCGCGCTGGTCCCAGCAGTGGTCGCCGAGAGTGACCACATCGACCTTGCAGCGCAGGAGTTCATAGACCAGGCGCGGGGTGATGCCGTGGCCGCCGGCGGCGTTTTCGCCATTGGCGACCACGAAATCGGGTTTATGGAGTTCGAGCAGGCCGGGCAGGCTATGTTTGACCGCGTCCCGTCCGGGTTCGCCCACCACATCGCCGAGAAAGATCACACGCATCGGGCGAGGCTAGCCCGGCAAAGGGCTTCTGCAATGATGATGTGTGAAAGCCATGAACCACGAATGGACACGAATTCGGAATTGGAGCAGCCGATAGCTTGGTGGAGGGGGATGGGGCCACAACATGAACACGAATTAGAACAGCCGGATTTTAACCACGAATGGACACTAAAAACCCCCCAAATCCCCGATGGAGGGTCTACTGCCGGGAGACCGATTCGAACTTTGGAGTGCGGTGCTCTGCACCGCTCCGGAGGCACATTCACCCCAACACGGTCGACACAACAGCGGAGATGGATTGGTCCACCGTCACGAACGGTGAATTACTCAAGCTTGCCGAGGAAAAACGGATACGACGTCTTTGTGACTACAGACCAGAGTCTTCGCTACCAGCAGAACCTTCAGACCCGCAGGATTGGCATCGTCGTTCTGAAGAGCGCCTCCTGGCCACCCATTCAACAGAGGATCCCAGAGGTATTGATAGCCGTTTCGGCAGCAAGTGGAGGAGGATATGAGGAGGTCACGATCTATTCCAAGCTGCAAGGTGACTTCACTCCAAAAGAATGATTCAAACGCTCGCTGGGCGACGGCGTGGCAGATAGGGGCGGGCTACATGTGATTGGCGAAGAGCGCAACGACAACCGGCGTGTGGATCGTCAGCTCGCCGGGCGTGCCGGACGCTAGGGCGATCCCGGCTCCTCGCAATATTATGTGAGCTACGAAGACGAACTCACCCTTGACCGCGACCCGCCCGCCGCTTCGGGTGACGGGGAACAGCCGGCCACCGCAGCGTCATGGTTTGCCGCCTCCTAACTTCGTTGTGAAGCCGAAGCCGCCGCGCGCCGCGCCGCCGTCGTGCGCCAGGACCAATGGCTGGATAAACTCAAACGCCACACATGCAGGTTGTTGCCACGGGATCGCCATAATCGGTGCCTTTCGGAATGCTGTGGCTTTCTCTTGTGGGGCGGGACGGGGTGATGTAGGGTCGTGACCTAATTTCATGCTTACGGCCCTGATTTTGACGCTGGTCGCGGTTTTGCTCACTTCGATGCTTTGTTCGCTCACGGAAGCGACGATCCTTAGTTTGAATTCGGTCCGCTTGGAAAGTCTTCATCGGCAGGGAAAGAAATACGCCCGCATCTGGATCGAGCTGAAAAAGCACATCGATCGCCCGATCTCCGCCGTTCTGATCATCAACACCATCGCCAACACCGGCGGGGCGACCGTGATCGGCTTTCTCTACGACAAGACTTTCGGCCCCTCCTACCTCTGGCTGTTCCTGATATTTTTCACCATCACCCTGCTGTATTTTTCCGAGATCATTCCGAAGTTTTTGGGATCGGTATATTGCGAGGAGCTGGCGCCTTTACTGGCCCGGCCGCTGCTTTGGGCGACGATCATACTCGACCCGGCGTTGCGCATCACCAACGCCCTGGCGCGCAAGTTCAAATCCAAAACGACGGGGGATCATCTCAGCTCGACGGACATTGAAGTGCTCGCCCAGCTGGCGCGCTCGCACAACATCATCGCGCTGGAGCAGGAGCAGATCATCATTAACGCCGCCAAGCTGCGGACCTTGAAGGTCACCGAGATCATGATTCCAAGGGAGTGGATCGTGGCGCTGGACCTGGACCAGCCGACGGCGTTTAATATTCAGCGGGCGCAACACGCGCTGCACACCCGCTACCCGGTGGCCCACGGATCCGACCCCGATGACATCACTGGCTATATCAACTTCAAGGATTTGGTCGCGTTCTCCGCGTATGAGAAAACCCTGAATCTCGAAGCGTTCGTCCGGCCGATTTTATCGATCGACGGGGACATCAGCGTGAACATGGCACTGCGCCAGCTCACGGCGCGGCGGTATCACATCGCGCTGGTGCGCAACCTCGACGAGCGGGTCATCGGCCTGCTGACGTTGGAGGACATCCTTGAGGAGCTGGTGGGCGAGATCGAGGACGAGTTCGACGCCTCGGGCGGCGCGGTGATCCAGATCAACGAACACACCTGGCGGGTGGGAGGGAATTTGACCATGGATAAAGTGATTGGTCTGTTGGGGGTCGAGGGCGCGGTGGAAGGAGACGGTTCCATCACCCTGTCCCGCTGGCTGGACGGCAAGCTCGGGCACAACTTCCATCCGGGGACCTCGCATCTTGAGAATGGCCTGAGTTTTACCGTGCAGCAGGCCCGGCGCGGGAAAATTTTCCAGGTGTTGGTGCGAACCGGGCATACGGCCGTGCAAACCTGAAGATAGTCAACAAAGGCCAGAGACAGCGGCCGTCTGGGTCAAGTTACCGTTGCTTCCTTTCGGACCTGGCGGGGTTCGCAAGCCCTGGGACGCCGCCATCCCTGGTTGGGAACAACTTAACGACCTGGGCGTGTCGGGCAAGGTTCAAAACGGTGCTGGCCTCAAACGGAGATGGATGTTAGCGGAGGTTCCAGCCGCCGCTGACGACGAGGTTGGAGCCGGTGAGGTAGGCGGAGTCGGCGGAGG
>CAZTYG010000085.1:6470-7799 GCA_964617445.1 uncultured Blastochloridaceae bacterium | reverse complement strand
GGGCGTAATCCTGCATCGACAGGCTTGTCCGCCGGTCCCCTTTGGGCTATCACTACACCATGAGCGAGCTGGACACGGATAAAATACGCGAAAAGGTCATCGCCTATATGGAGAGCAACGGCCTGCGCCTCACATCCCAGCGCCGTGCCATCATTCGCGCCGCTTTCAGCACCACCGACCACTATACCGCCGAAGACCTCCTCGAACGCGCCCGTAAAATTGATCGCTCCGTCTCCCGCGCCACCGTGTATCGGACCCTCCCCGTTCTCGTTCAAACCGGCCTCCTCCGCGAGCTGGACCTCGGCAAAGACCAAAAATACTACGATCCCAACTACGCCAACCATCCCAACCACAACCACATCATATGCCTCGACTGCGAAAAAATCGTCGAATTCGAAGATTACTGTCTGGACGTGCGCGAAAGTGTTGTCGCCAAAGGACTTGGATATCAAGCAAGTATGGTCCGCCTCCGCATCGAGGCCCGTTGCGACGAACTCGCCAAAACCGGCACCTGCCAAAAACGTTTCCCTGTTGCCACCCCCTGACCACACACCCGGAACCCTGGGAAGTGGGGTATGTGGGTTTTTGCGAAAAAGATTTCAACTTGCTTTGAATACTCGAAGCCCCAAGTACGTCTTATGTGCTGATGAGCGAATCTATCCAAACATCCACCCTGAAAGCTTCCGCCGGACCCCGTCCGGAAACCCGAACCAATATTCAAGCCTATTTGGAACGTATCGGCAAATACCCGCTGCTGACCGCTGTCGAGGAGGTCCAAATCGGCAAACGTGTGCGCCGCGGCAACAAAAAGGCACGTGAGCAAATGATCAATGCCAACCTGCGGCTGGTGGTCAAAATTGCCAAGGACTACAATGGTTACGGACTCCCCCTCGATGATTTGATCTCCGAGGGCAACATCGGCCTCATGCGTGCTGTCGAAAAATTTGATCCCACGCGCGGAACCAAATTCAGCACCTACGCCTGCTGGTGGATCAAGCAGGCGGTGCGCCGCGCGCTGGCCAACCAATCCAAAACCATCCGTCTCCCCGTTCACGTGGTGGACGAACTCCAGAAGATCAAACGCTTTCAGCACCGGCTTCACGAGGAATTCGGACGCGAACCTGACGACCACGAGTTGGCTGATGAAATGGAAACCGATGCCCGCCGCATTTCCCGTCTCCGCCGGGCAGGCCAACAGACCCTCTCGCTCGACGCCACGGCCGGCTTTGACGAAGACTCCCCCACGCTTGGCGACCTCATACAGGACGACGCCAGCCCCGACCCCGCCCGCGAAATCGTCCGCCTGCTCGACACCCGCGCCCTGTTCCC
>CAZTYG010000085.1:1123-6460 GCA_964617445.1 uncultured Blastochloridaceae bacterium | reverse complement strand
CCCGCGAAATCGTGGATGCTGACATGCGCGAAGCCCTGCTCGGTGCCCTCCATGTCCTCAACGAACGTGAAATGAAAATCATCAGTCTGCGTTACGGACTTAACGGTAAAAAAGAGAAAACGCTGGCCGAGATCGGCAAGGAGTTCAAAGTCACCCGTGAGCGCATCCGCCAGTTGCAGAACAGCGCCTTGGGCAAACTTCACAAAAGCATGCGAAAACACGAGGATGCCGCCCGCCGGAAAATGAACGGCTTGTTGAACTGATCTACCGCCATATTACCATTGCCGATTTACGGCAATGGAATAGATTTGTGCGGTCATGAAGTCTTCCCGCGTTTCGACGTTCCTTGCCTTTGCGGCCGGAACTGTGGTGGTGATTCTGAGTGCGGTTGTCGTAACTCGGTTGATTACCACCCGTTCGTTGGAGCATCTCGCCCGGCTCGCCGGTGGCGAGTCGGACTACCAGCGCCACCATCCGTCCCGTGACGAAGACGACGCTTGGTGAACATACAAGGCAGGCTCAGAGGCCGTCTAAAAAGTTCTGAAACGCCGTTTTACGGCGGATAAAATCCGTGGGCGGCGTTGCCCTTCGGCCACGAGCTCAGGGCCGAGTGGCTCCTCCGTTGCGTATTCATGTGAATAGGCGCCTTCCTCGCGCCTTGCCCACGGGATTTTCTTATTGCAAACCGTCATTCCAGCACTTTTTAGACGGCCTCTCAGGGCAATCTGGTGATGATGAGGAAACGCGGATTGCCGCCATCATCGATCAGGACACGCACGCTGTCGCGTTCGGAAAGTTCCGCAACCAATTCCTGATAGTGTTCGACCCCCGTGAGCACGATGTCTTCCACTTGGAGAATATGGTCACCGGGGTTCACCGGGATGGAAAATAGTGCGGCCTCCGCGCGGATGTGTAACAGGGGCAGGCCGCTGCGGTTGGATATGTCTCCACCCTCTGCGACGGGAGGACCGGGAACCAACGCATCCAGCAACGAAACCAGAACGGGAAGCTCCTCCCGGCCGTCGTTGATCATGGGACGGGCCAGCGGCAACGCCGCAACCGTAGCCGTGAACACACGATCCGCGCCCGCGCGTCGTACTCCCAATTCCACCCGCTGGCCGATAGGGGACTGGCTGATGAGGCTGCGCAACTCTCGATGATTGGCGGCCCGCAGTCCACCGTAGGAGAGGATGACATCGCCGGGTTGGAGTCCCGCCGCCTCCGCCGGAGATCCTGGACGCACGCCAGAAATCAAGACCCCGCCGGTCTCCACCATTCCCAGGGCGAGTGCCATGGAACGGTCCACGGTCTGGCCGGCGATGCCGAGGTAGGCGCGGCCCATCACGCCTCCGCGCATCAGGGTTTCAGCGACAGGACCGGCAATGCGACTGGGCACAACAACCATGGTGCGGGGCAGTCCGTCCCGCGGGCCGTTGCTGAGCGTGATGCCGAGCAGCTGGCCGTTGAGATTGGCAACCGCCGCACCGCTCTGCGGCGGAAATGAGGCGCTGTCCACGCGCAACCATTCCTCGTAGGTTGCGGTCTCGTCGAGCACGGGGGAGATGCGCCGTCCGGCGATCATGGCGATTCCAGCGACAGCGCCCTCGCCGTGAACGTAACCGGCAAGCAGGACTTGGGCACCAGCGCGCAGCCCGGTGGAGTCGCCCCAGCGGATCGCCGGGGTTTCGCCGACCTCGATTTTAACAACAGCCAGCCCGGTCAACGGATCGCCACCGAGGATGACACCGTGGTGCAGGGAACCGCTGCGGGTTCGGACCCGCACCCAATCCGCCCCATGGACGATGTCCAAGGCGGTGAGAATATGACCCGCCGAGGAAATAAAGAAGCCGGAGCCGCGCCCCCATGCACCCGCCTCGGCATCCCGTCCGGCGGCCTCGATCTCCACGGTGGAGGGGGCCAGCCGCGTCAAAAGACTTTCGTATTCCTGGCTGATCTGTTGGAGCACACCGCTGTCGGGACCGAATAACACGGAGCGGCTGGCAGGCGGCGGGGCGGCCTGGGGGGAAAGCAACAGGCCGCCCGCGACAGGGTCCTCCTCATCCGCGGCATCGAATACCGAGCGCAGGCGGTTGGCCCCCTCCGGCGGGGTCCGGCCCGTGAGCCAGAAGACTCCCATGACCACGCCCACCAGAACGAGGGCAATGCAAAGTTCACGGCGCATGGCGTCACGTTAGCGCGCCCGATGTCCGTGTGGCAATGAATCATCGGTGACCATGAACCGTGCAACCAGGGCTTTCCGCGACCGTTGGAACGGGTTAGATTGGATCGATGAAAACCGACTACACCCGGCTGGCTATTTTTCTAGCGGCGATCATGTTTGCCGCCCTGATCTTCCAGCGTTGCACCACGATGATGGTGGATGCACCGGCCAACACGGTGCGAGCGATTCGCGAAGAGTCGGCGGCGGCGGCGCGTGATGTGGCCGGATTCATCAAGGATGTCTTCAACGTAACCCCGCAGATATACATACGGGAGTCGATGCTCAGCGGCCAGACGGCACCGATCGCCGAAATTGCCATTCTGGAACGGGAATTCCCCTACCGGATGGAGTGGCGGGAGAAACGGCTGGGCAGCACCAAACGTTTGGTGATTCAGGGAAGGTTCAAGGCCAAGGCAGGCTTTGATTTGATGCGCCCGTTTCGCATCGACATGGACCCGGACACCGGTCTGGTTTCCGCTGATCTGCCCGCGGCCGAAATCCTCTCGATCGAACAGGTCGGGCAACTGGTCTTCGAAGGGGAGAGCGGACTGTGGAATCGCCTCGACGACGCGGATCGCCAGGCGGCGCTGCAAAATTTCGAGCGGGGTGCGCGGCAGTTGATCCAATCCTCGGATTTAACAGCCGAAGCCGAGCGCCAGTCCGGCGCCCGGCTTCAGGAGTTAGCCGACATGAACAACCGCGAGATCACCTTTCGGTTCCGCAGCACAGATTAAGCGGCGGCGCTTAATCCTTCATGTCGCGGAGACCGGCACGGCGGGCGGCGATGGCCTTGCGCTTGGCACCGGCTTCACCGTAGCGGTTGGTCGAGAACGCCTGCTTGCGCACTTCACCTGGTTCCGGGCTCCATGTCGCCTGCCAGAAGCTGTATTTGCGCCCGGCCACCAGTTTGACCAGCTTGGTCACACCCACGACGCCGCTCTTGTTCGGGCGACGCTCGATTTGCGCGAACTGTTTGCGCGACATCGGCGGGTATTTGCTTTCAAGCTTGGAATAACACACTTTGGCTTTTTCCAGCGCCTTCGCTTTGCCGCCATGCTTGCGGTCGGAGAAGAACGCGGTATGGCGCTCGCCCTGACGGGTAAGACGCACAAACCAGCCATGGTTGTGTTTTTCGGGTTGGTCAATCCGGGAAATGCCGGGGGTTCGGGATGGTCTGCCTCTTCGTTTCATAGACCGTTACCTTATACTAACTTTCCAGTTATGCACTACAAAAATTGAAAATTTTTTTCTTGTTTGGCGTTTTCTTTCTAAACTACTAATTTTCAGTTGGTTATGAAAAAATGAAACTAGCGCTTGCCATACTGTCCACCATAGTTTTTGATTTCTCGGCCATGATTCTTGAATACTTACCCATTCTCTTCCAGTTGGGCGTCGCCCTTGCCATCGCGGTTGGCGGCATTGTGCTGTCGATCTTCATCGGCAAGCGCGGCCATAAGCACAAAGACAAAGGCACCGCTTATGAATGCGGCAAGGACGCCATCGGCCCGGCCCAGAGCCGTTTCTCGGTCAAATTTTACCTCGTGGCCATGATATTTATCCTCTTCGATATCGAGATCATCTTCATGTATCCGTGGGCGGTCAGCTTTCGCGAAATGATCGGCACCGTCGGCATGTCGGTATTGTGGGCCATGGTGGCCTTCGTGCTGATCCTCGAAGTCGGCCACCTTTACGCCTATAAAAAAGGCGCTTTCGACTGGTACAAGGCCTGACACGCCCCACGCCCGGTGCACGGCCATGAACGGCAAACCGCCCCTGGTCCGGCGCATTCGGGACGAGATCCAATCCTCCGGCCCGATACCGTTCGACAAATTCATGGACCGGGCGCTCTACTGCCCGGAACTCGGTTACTACTCCTCCGGCGATCCCCACGTGGGTCGCTACGGCGATTTTTACACCAACGTCTCGGTCGGCGCGGTCTTCGGCCAGCTGGTGGGTCGCGAGTTTCTGGAGATGTGGCAGCGGCTCGGCTCCCCCACCCCGTTTGTCATCTGCGAACAAGGCGCCAACAACGCCCAGTTTGCCATCGACGTCATGTCCTGGATGCGCCAATGGCGGCCCGACCTCTACCAATCATGCGCCTACTGGTTTGTCGAGCCCCACGCCCCGCTTGAGCAAGTCCAGCGCGCCGCGATCCACCAAGCCGGACTCGACGACCACGCCTCATGGGTCCGCGACATTGCCGACCTCGGCCCCGACGCCTTCGAGGGCATTTTTTTCACCAACGAGCTGGTGGACAGCTTTCCCGTCCACCGCGTCGTCTGCCGCGATGGCGTCTGGCACCAAAGCCTCGTCACTTGGGAAGAATCAAAATCCCGTTTCGTCTTCCAACTCCGGCCGATGGAGGCGGGAGAATTGCTGGATCAAATCCGCCGCTGGGACATCCCCTCCATACAAAACTACACCGCGGAAATCTCGCTGGCGGCCCGCGACTGGATGCGCGCCGTCGCCCGCACTCTGCGACGCGGCTTCGTCATGACCGTGGACTACGGATACACCGCCGACATCCTCTACCACTCCAACCGCATCGACGGCACCCTCACCTCCTACCACGGCCATCGCCGCCACTTCGATCCCCTTATTCTGGTCGGCGAGCAGGACATTACCGCGCACGTCAATTTCTCCGCACTCATGGAAACCGGCGCGGAGTCCGGCTTGGTGACCGACGGCTATGTCGATCAGCACCACTTCATGATCGGCATCGCGCAGGAAGATTTCCTCGCGCTGCAGGAACAACAAATGCGCGAGCGACCCGACGATCCCGAAGTCCAGTCCGCCATTCGCGCCTTTCGCACCCTGATTCACCCTGAAATCATGGGCAAAACTTTCAAATTTCTCATCCAGCACAAGAATCTGGACGGCCCCGTGCGGCTGGCCGGACTACGCCATGCCGCCCACCCGGCGGACGAACCAACGACATGATCATCGCCACCGACTCCGCCTGCACCGGCTACGAAACCCCCGGCCACCCGGAATCCCCCCGCCGCGTCTCGGAAACCATCCGCCTTCTGCAAAAACAAATCGAGCTCTCCATCCGTTGGCAGTCCCCCTTGCCACCGCGCGAGGATCAGCTGCTACGCGCACACAGCCCGGAGTTG
>CAZTYG010000085.1:0-1113 GCA_964617445.1 uncultured Blastochloridaceae bacterium | reverse complement strand
TTGCTCCGACGGCTGGAGGAGTCCGGGGACATCGACCACGACACCCCTTGGTACGAAGGCATCGGCGCGCATGCCCGGCGCTCCGTGGGCGCGGCACTGACCTGCCTGGACCACGCCTGCGCGGGAGAAAACAGCTTCGCTCTCATGCGCCCCCCCGGCCATCACGCCACACCCACCCGCTCCATGGGCTTCTGTTATCTCAACCAGGCCGCCATCACCGCACTGGAAGCCAGAGCCCGCGGCTTTCAACAGGTCGCCGTTTTTGACTTCGACGTCCACCACGGCAACGGCACGGAAGAAATCCTCCATGCCCGCGACGGCTTTTCTTACCACTCCGTCCACCAGCACCCCTGTTACCCCGGCACCGGCACCCACCACCGCGGCAACTGCCGCAACTATCCGGTCATGCCCGGCCTTTCTGCCGCCGCCCACCGCGCTGTGCTCCACGAGGCATGGGAGGACATGCTCGCTCTCCACCCCGATATGGTGATCCTATCCGCCGGCTTCGACGCCTTTCACAGCGACCCCATCGCCCAACAACAACTCACCGAAGAGGATTTCCATTGGCTCGGCACTCTCACCGCCCAGCTCCCCTGCCCCTCCCTTGCCGTTCTCGAAGGCGGCTACAGCCCCCAACTCCCCGATCTCATCCTCGCCTTTCTCACCGGCTGGGAATCCTAGGTCCTTGTTAACGAAAAGGACCTAACTCCGCCTGCTTCATCGAACTGACGGGAACGCGGGGGGGGGCGTGCTCGGAAAATCGGTGAAGGAACAGGGTTATGGGGGAGGTGCCGCATTGACGGACGGCCCCCGTTCTGGCTTCATGTCCCCTTCATGAAAACGATCGGCATAGGCTTGGTGGGATGCGGTGTGGTCGGTGGCGGCGTGGTCCGTCATCTGACTGCCAACCGCGCCCTAGTGGCCGAACGCGCCGGGGTGGACTTGGAGATCGTCCGTGCGGCGGTGCGCGACACCTCGAAGGCTCGCGGCCTGCCCGCGGGCTGTGTGACCGATGACTGGCGCGAGGTGGTGAACGATCCTTCGGTGGCGGTGGTGGTCGAGTTGATGGGCGGGACCACAGAGGCGCGCAAGGTCGCCGAGGCCGCGCTGGAA
>CAZTYG010000084.1:0-7844 GCA_964617445.1 uncultured Blastochloridaceae bacterium | reverse complement strand
GGGAAACTCGCGCCAGTGTGGTCGAATTTTGGAGTATCTCGCGCTGCGAGACCGGGCCGATCAAGCAGGATGGATCGGCCCGCATGCGCGTGGAAATGAAATGCGGCGTTGCCGACCCGGTCTCCGGGCCTACCCCAATAGTGAATCCAAAGCGGCGCGTAGCGCCGCACTCCGTAGTTCCCTTCCGGGAACTACGGAGGGGATGGAGATATGACGTCAAAATGCTTGTTTGACACCATTATCCAGTCACTTATCCTGAATAGGTGAAGAAGGCCTCAACCTTTCGCCTCCATGAAGACGTTCAAGCGGGCTTGGATATCATCAGCCAGCTGCAACATCGTCCGAAGAACAAATTGGTCAACGAAGCCGTGGCCGAGTATGTGACACGCCATGCGCAGCAAACCGAAGAGGCTCTTTCGGATACGTTGAAGCGCGTCCAGGCCTACCGGAAGAAGGACGTAAAATATGAGCGAGCGATCAAGGCGTTTGTGGATGCCGAAGCCTCCCACGGAAAGTGTGAGGATTCCATGGAAGGAGAAATGGCATCTTCGAGCGGTTCGGTAACCAAAAAGCTCCACCATCTTCTCGATGCCTGATTGGGATGAAGACAGCCCCCGGCTTCGCCGGAATCTGAGGAAGCTTTTAACCGAAATCCGGGATCAGGCTTTCGCACGTGGGGAGATCGGAGTTGCTGATTCTCAAAAATGGCATCGAATGATGATGGAAGGTTTATCCACACCGGATCAAAGAATGGTCGGTATATTCAGGGGCTCCGAGAGTCTATCGGATATCGAGGTCGTTGTCGGTTCTTATCCGGGTGTTGCCGCCGCGAAAGTTGCTGCGGAAACCGCGCGTTTTGAGACAAGATTGCGACGATTGATGCAACACCTGGACACCAGCATTTCGCCGGAAGCAGAACTCAATTCCGATCAACTTTCAGCGGTCATCGAAGCCTGTGCATGGGTGCATACGGAGTGGGTAAGGATTCACCCTTTCGCCAATGGCAATGGCCGGATCGCTAGGCTATGGGCCAACGCGATCGCCATGCGCTACAACCTGCCCCCCTTTATCAGCCTGCGGCCACGTCCGAACTTCGGCTACGAGACGGCATCTGGAGAAGCCATGCTTGGCAACCGAAAGCCGACCGTCGCCGCGTTTCGCCGCATGCTCGACGCTTTTATAAGGAACATGTAGTCCGTCCATCTCGGTGTTTATCCTATGGGAATGACTTCATTGTGAACCAAGGTGGCTCCATCTACAACGGCCGGCCCGCCGGGGGCGAGGGACCTTGCTTCATGCTGGAGGTGGAGGGAGCGTTATGGAGTGCGGCGCTTTAGATCGGGTTGCCACATCGTGTGGGTGGAAACCATACTCAGCGGGAAACTCGCGCCAGTGTGGTCGAATTTTGGAGTATCTCGCGCTGCGAGACCGGACCGATCAAGCGGGATGGGTCGGCCCGCATGCGCGTGGGAATGAAATGCGGCGTTGCCGTCCCGGTTTCCGGGCCGGAGACCCTCCAGTGAATTCAAAGCGGCGCGTAGCGCCGCAACTCCCAAGTTCCCTTCGGAAACTGCGGACAGGGAGGGATTTTTGGCCATGTCCCCTCCAAGAGCCCGAAGTGCGCTTCCAGCGTGGATTCAAACCTGTCCTCGCTTCGCTGCGGACAGGGAGGGATTCGAACCCTCGTTACCTTGCGGTAAACACGCTTTCCAAGCGTGCGCATTCGACCACTCTGCCACCTGTCCTGATGGGGATCGAATGGAAAACGTAGCGGGGGCAGGGGGGGAGGTCGAGAGTTAAAATCGGCCGCTGACGGCGATGCTGCCGTAGCCCGCGCCGCCGCCGTCGTAACGGAGTTTTTCTTTGAAGTAGTCGAGTTCGCGACTGACGAGCCAGCCACCTTCGATTTCAAGGGCGATGGCGGGGTGGAATCGCCAGGCGAGGCCGGCCCCGGCGCGGATTTCCCGGTAGCGGAGACGGGCGTTGTTGAGATCGGCGCGGCCGAAGGAATCGCCCATGTCTTCGCGGACGCGATAGCCGCCGCCGCGCCATTCGGCCCCGGCGTGCAGGGTGAGCTGCTCGGTGACGCGATATTCGATGCGGGGTTTTGGCATGACGAGGTTGAGGGTCCAGTCCTCTGCGAAGGTCCAGCGGACGCCGACGACGGGAAAGACAGGGACATTATCGCCGCCGAAGAAGACGCCGTAACGGGGGTCGAAGGCGGCACCGAAAATCCATGTGAGGTTTTCATTGGGAGACCACATGCCAATGAGGTAGCCGGGCAGGTTGAAGTCATCAAAGCTGATGTCTTCGAAGTCGCTGTAGATGCCGGGGCGGAGTTCAAGGCGCATGCCCCATTGGTCGTTGATGCTCCAGTCGAATCCGGCGACCAGGGCGGTGGTCTGGAGGGTGTTGGGGAGGGGGACGCTTTCGGGGAGGCTGAAGTAGTGGGCGTCCCAGATGAAACCGAGGCGGGCGCGCCAGTCTTCGGCGACCGGGATGGAGGCAACGTAGTTGAAAGAGGCGTTCTGGCTGCCGATGTTGCCAATGCGGTCATCGCCCTGGTCGATGTTGTGGGAGCCGGTGAAGGAGTATCCGAAGCGGGCCTCGTGGTGGACGGGTTCGGAACGCGGGGCGGCTTCGATACGGGGTGCGGGTTGGGCGTGCAGCGCGGCGGCACTTAAGAGCAGCAGCGAAGCGCTTGCCGTAGAACGAAAAAGCTGTGATAAGTTCATCGCAAGACGCTGGCACAGAATCGGCAAGACACCACGTTTTTTTTACACGGAGACCCTATGAAAACCCCGAAGAAATGGTCAAAATGGTTGGGACTGGGTATGGCTACGGCTGTGGTGGGTTTGGGGATTGTGGCGGTGGCGTGTTGGATGATGGCGGGGATGTTGACCGATATGGCCACCCAGGTGCCGCCGTCGGCGCGGCCTTCGTTCAACAGTGATTTGTTGCGGATTCCGGCGGAGGTGGTGGAGATGACGACGTCCGATGGGATACGGATCGCGGGGATTTGGATGCCACCGAAGGAGCCGTCGGACAAGCCCGCGGTGGTGGTGGTGCACGGGTTCGGGGCGAGCAAGGAGCACATGCTGAATTATCTGTTGCTGGCGCAGAGGGAGGGATTTCCGGCGTTGGCGTTGGACCTGCGCGGACACGGGGACAGCGGCGATAGCCTTGTCAGTTTCGGATATTATGAGCGCCGCGATGTGGCGGCGGCGGCGGATTTTTTGCGGGAGCGCGGGCACGAGAGGGTGGTGTTGTGGGGGACGTCGATGGGTGCGGTGACGTGCACGCTGGTGGCCGATGAAATGGGCGACCGGTTGGCGGGGTTGATTCTGGACGCGCCGTTCGACACTCTGAGTAATACGCTGACGCACCATGCGCGGCTGTTTTTCGATATGGGGGAGTTTCCGTTGTTGACTCTGACCAAGCTGCGCATGGAGCGGAGGTTGGGGTTTGATCTCGACGAGGTGGATGCTTTGGCGGCGGCGGGCCGTGTGCGCGCGCCGGTATTGGTGCTGGCAGCCGAGCGTGACGAGCGTATGCCGGTGGAAATGGTCCGCACCATTCATGACGCGGTGTCCGGCCGTCGGCAATGGTATTTGATGCCCGGTAGCAATCATGAGTTCCGGGCTTTCGACGGGGAATTCTGCCGGGTGGTGGCGGACTTCCTGCATTCGTTGCGCTGATTTGGCGCATTGCCACAGCGAAGGGCATCGCCTACAAACTGATTCGGTCGCCAACATCATCCCCGCTATGGACTGGAAAATCATCTTCATGCTCTTGCTCGTCGCCGCCTTTCTGGTGACGCTTATACGGGAATGGGTGCGCCCCGATGTGGCATCCATGAGCGCCCTTTGCGTGCTGATCATCGTCGGCATCCTCGACACCAACGAGGCCTTCAGTGTTTTCAGCAACACCGCGCCGATCACGGTGGCGGGAATGTTCGTGCTCAGTTACGCGCTGCAACGCACCGGAGTGGTGGAGCAGATGGGCCGGATCATCGGTCGTTCACTCCCGCCCAAGCTCCGGCCTGTGTTGCTCGGAGTTTGCTTTATTGCCGCCATCTGCTCGGCGTTCATCAACAACACCCCGATCGTCGCCATTTTCATGCCCCTTTTGCTCGGTCTGGCACGCACCAAAAACCTGCCCGCCTCACGCCTGCTGATCCCGTTGTCCTTCGCGTCGATCATGGGTGGCTGTTGCACGGTCATCGGCACGTCCACCAACATCATCGTCAACGGCGTTGCCATTCATTACGGACTGGAGCCGGTGGCAATGTTCGAGCTGGCCTGGCTCGGCGTGCCTTTCCTCATCGCCGGTCTGGCCTACCTCACCATTTTCGCCCCCATTTTAATCCCCAACCGCACCACGCTGACCGCCACCCTCGGCGAGGACGAACGCAAGAGTTTCCTCTGCCAGGTGCTGGTCAAGGAGGATTCGCCGCTTGTCGGCCAGAGACTGGTGGATACGGTCCTGGCGAAGAAAAAGTCGGACTTTCGCATCATCGAGGTGCGCCGCAAGGGCACGCGTCTGTTGCAGCCGATCAATGAGATCGAAGTCCGGGCTTTTGACCGCATCCTGCTCTCCGCGTCGATGCGCCAGATGGTGCAGCTCCCCACCATCGAAGGGCTCACGCTGGCCAGCACCACCGCCGGGGAGCTGGGAATCGAAAATCTGTCCACCATCGAGGGCGGCATTGTCGAGGGTCTGGTCGGTCCGCACTCCAAATTATTGGGCCGGACCATTCGTCAGATCAACTTCCGCCAAACCTACGGCATGTTGATCCTGGCCGTGCACCGCCAGGGCCGGAATCTGGCCGACCATTTCCAAGACACGCCCCTACAATTCGGCGACACGGTGCTGATGCTGGGGCCGTTGACCACCTTCGACCAGATGCGTGAGGACGGGGACTTCCTGCTGCTCGAGGAGCGTCACCACATGCAATACCGTCCGGAAAAAGCGCCACTGGCCCTGGCGGCCATCGTGGCGGTGGTGACGGTGGCGACCCTCAATATCATGCCCATCGTGGGTGCCACCACCATCGCCTGTGTGGGCCTCATGCTGGCGCGTGTGCTGGAGCCGGACGAGGCCTATCGCTCGATCGACTGGCAAATCATCTTTCTGATCTACGGCAGCCTGGCGGTCGGCCTGGCGATGGAGAACACCGGCACCGCCTTGTGGATCGCCGAGGGTCTGATCCAAGCCGCCATGTCGGTGTGCTCGCCGGATATTCTTCCCTATGTCGCCCTGGCGCTCATTTATTTCCTGACCAGCTCCATGACGGAGGTGTTGTCGAATAATGCCACCGCCGTGATCGTGGCACCCATTGCCATCAACCTCGCGCTGCAACTGGGGGTCGATCCCCGCCCGTTCATCATCACGGTGATGTTCGGCGCCTCGGCATCCTTCGTCACACCGATCGGCTACCAGACCAACACCATGGTTTATGGGGCAGGTGGTTACCGATTCACCGACTTCGTGAAAATCGGCCTGCCTCTCAACATCATGTTCTGGATCGGCAGCACGATCTTTATTCCCCGCATCTGGCCGTTTTTTCCGAGTGAATGAGTCGGGGATATTCCCGCCCGGAGAACTACAATAGTGAGACGGGATCGACGTCGATGGCGGCATGGACGCCGTCGGGCCAGCGGGTGTGCAGCAGGCACTCCCGCAACACCACAGACAGCGGCGGAATCTCCCGCACGAGCAGAAAAATCTGGTGGCGGTGGAAGTCGCGTATTTTGGTGATGGGCGCGGGCGTGGGGTCCGGCACATCCACCCGCTCTGCCAGCCGTTCGCGCAGCATCCGGGCGGCGGACTCCGCCGCGTAACGCGTCTTTTCCTCGCTTTTGCCGCGAAAGGTGACCAGCACCGCGCGTTGGAACGGCGGATAGCCGTGGGCCTTGCGAAATTCCAGTTCGCTTTCGCGAAAACCGTCCAGGTCGTGGCGGCGGACGAACTGAATGGCGTCGTGGAACGGGGTATAGGTTTGGAGATAAACGACGCCGGGTTTTCCGCCGCGACCCGCGCGTCCGGACACCTGGATGAGTTGTTGGACAACGCGTTCCGCCGCGCGAAAGTCTGGCAGTTGCAGGGCGTGGTCGCAGCCGATGATTCCCACGCAGGTGACTTCTGGAAAATGCAGACCTTTGGCGATCATCTGGGTGCCCACCAGGATGCGCGTGCGTCCGGCGCGAAAGTCGGCCAGTGCTTTCGCGAACGCGCCCTTGCCACGCATGGTGTCGGAGTCCATCCGCTGGAACGGCACACCGGGGAAAGCGGCGGTCACGGCCTCCTCGATCCGCTGGGTGCCCGCCCCGGCGTAGCGGTAACCGTCGAATCCGCACTCCGGGCAACGGGCAGGGGCCGGGCGCTGGTGGTCGCAAAGATGGCAGCGCAGGACGTTGCCGGAGCGGTGGTAGGTCACCGGCACCGCGCAATGCGGACACTCCTCCACGTGGCCGCATTTCGGGCATTGCAGGCTGGTGGCGAATCCGCGGCGGTTGAGGAAAAGAATGGTCTGCTCCCCGGCTGCGATCCGTTCCAACACAGCCTGGCGCAGCGCGTCGCTGATGAGCACCCGTCCGCCGGAGTCCTTGGGCGGGATTTCCCGCCGCAGGTCGACTACCTCGATGCGCGGCAGCGCGGCACCGTCGGCCCGCGCGGTCAGGAACGCACGGGAGTATTTGCCGCGCGCGGCGTTGTGAAAGCTTTCCAGCGACGGTGTGGCGGAACCCAGCACCACCGGCACCCCCTCCAAGTGCGCGCGCATCACGGCCACATCGCGCCCGTGGTAGCGCGGCGACTCGTCCTGCTTGTAGCCGGACTCGTGTTCTTCATCGACGATGATGATCCCGGTGTCCTCCAACGGTGCGAACACCGCCGAGCGCGCGCCAATCACCACCCGTGCCCGTCCGTCGCGGATGCGATGCCATTCGTCATGGCGTTCGCCGGCCGAGAGATGGCTGTGCAGTACCGCGACCGGCAGGCGGCGACCCTCGAAGCGGGCGCGAAAACGTTCGATGGTCTGGGGGGTGAGGGAAATTTCCGGCACCAGCACCAAGGCGGAGCGCCCGGTGGCCAGGACACGCTCGATGCAACGCAAATAGACCTCGGTTTTGCCGCTGCCGGTTACGCCCTCCAGCAGGATGGGACGGGGTTTGGTGTTCCGGATTTCGGCTTCGATGACTTCCAGTGCCTGCTCCTGGTCCGGGGTGAGAGTGCGGCCCTCCTCGTTGCCGAGCGAAGAGCCACTATGGGTTGCGTGGCGTTCCTGTTTCTCCGCGCTGAGTGTGGCCATGCCGCGTTCGGCCAGTGCCTTCCAAACGGAGGCACCGATGCCGGTGGCGGCGGTCAGCTCCGCCAGCCATCCACCGCTGTGTTCGTTCAAGTGCCGCCAGGCGCGGAGCTGGGCTTTGGCGGTTTTCAGAACAAGCCCGGCCTCGGCGGGATCGGTGGTGCCGGAAGGGGAGACAAAAAGCCTGTGTTTGAATCCGTCCTCCCGCTCGCGCACCGCGCCGGGCAGCATGATTCGGAATGCGTCGGCGAAGTCGCAGCAATAGTAATCGGCCATCCAGCGGGCCAGACGGACCAGCGCCGGGGGAACCATGGGCCGTGGGCCCGCCAGGCCGATGACCACCCGGCACTCCGGCACCTCCGGGGTAGCGGGGAATTCCACGGCGTAGGCGAGAATCGTCTTTTTGCCCCAGGGCACGCGCAGCCGGTGGCCCTCGCGAACCATTCCTTCCAGCTCCGGCGGCAGGGCATAGTCGAACATTCCCCGCAGCGACAGCTCCGGCACCACCCGTACAAAGGAGGACGGCCCGGCGGTG
>CAZTYG010000083.1:0-7939 GCA_964617445.1 uncultured Blastochloridaceae bacterium | reverse complement strand
TACCGCCTCCCCCTCGAACAATCCGTCGTCACCCCCCCATCCCGCTGCGCCGCCTGCGGCAAACGCCTGCGCTGGTTCCACAACATCCCTGTCGTCTCCTGGTTGGCCCAGCGCGGGCGCTGCGGCTGCGGACTGATCAAACTAGGCCACCGCTACCCGCTGGTTGAAACCCTCACCGCCATCATCTTCGTCTGGCTTTGGAACGCTTATCCCCCGACCCTCGCCGTTGTTTATCTCATCTTCGTCTGCGGACTGATCGTTGCCACCTTCGTGGACTTCGACCTCTACATCATTCCCGACGAAATCTCCCTCGGCGGCTGCGTGGTCGGCGTAATCCTCAGTGCCCTCATCCCCGCCGTCCATGGCACCGAGTCCCACTGGTCCTCCTTTCTCCACTCCCTCGGCGGCATGATCCTCGGCGGCGGCATCCTCTGGGCCATCGCCGTTGGCGGCAGCATCATCCTCAAAAAAGAGGCCATGGGCATGGGTGACGTCAAACTCATCGCCGCCATGGGCGCCTTCCTCGGCTGGAAAGCCCCCCTCTTCATCATCGCCATCTCCTCCGTCATCGGCTCGGTCATCGGCATCCTCCTCATGCTCCTCCACCGCCACCGCTGGGGCCTGCGCATCGCCTTCGGCCCCTACCTCGTCCTCGCCGCCATCATCTGGCTCCTCGGAGGTCACGCTTGGATGGACGCCTACCTCGCCATCTTCGAACACTGATTTTCCCTCCCGCACCCCGCGCGCAGCACTCCTTTTCCCTCTGAATGTTACACCTGAAACATTCAGAGGGATGCCGCGTGAATGTTTCAGGTGTAACATTTACGCGGCAGATCAAGAGGGTGGGCGGGATCGTCGGCGTTGCCGGGACCTCCCAAATAGTTGCGGGAACCATCCTCCACGGTAGGCTGGGCGGCATGGAATTGGTGGCACAAACGCAATCCGGGATCGAGGAGGCAGCGTCACGACGCGGATTCCTGCCCTATCCGGCGTCGCGGCTCAGCCCTGTGATCCATCCCCCGGACATGAACCAGTTCAAAAGCCGCGGCCTCACCCAAGTCCAGCGCGAACTGTTCCAACAACTGGAAGAAATGCGCCGATCCTACGAACGGGTGATTGACGCCTTCAACTGGAACAAGGTGGTTTATGAGTCCCGTTTCCAGTTCGAACCGGTGATCGGCGACACCTATCACCTCTACCGCGATGACCGCGGCTTCTTCCTGTCGATGATCGAGCCACACAGCTGGGGAAAGAAGTTTGTGGGCAGCTTTCGGCTTGGGCCGGACTGCCGCTGGATTCCAGAGGCCGTGGCGCCGGACTTCGATCTGCGCGAACTTGTGGCCGACACCACCTGAAGCTGCGAGGGGAGCGGGAGACGTGAGAGGCCGTCTAAAAAGTGCTGAAACGCCGTTTTGCGGCGGATAAAATCCGTGGGCTGCGTTGCTCCTCGGTTGCGTATTCATGTGAATATGCGCTTTCGTCACGCCTTGCCCACGGAATTTTCTTCTTGCAAACCGGCATTCCAGCACTTTTTAGACGGCCTCTGAGAAAAAGTCTTTCCACCACCGCGGCGGCCTGTAGCTTTATGGGCCATTATGCAAAAAACACTGATTCTACTGAAGCCCGACTGTATTCTAAACGGCCACTGCGGGGAGGTCCTGTCCCGTTTTGAAAAAGCCGGGTTCAAGATTTGCGGCACCAAAATGCTGTGCCTTTCCGACGAAGTTCTGCACGAGCACTACGCCCACGTCGCCGACAAACCCTTTTTCCCCGAAATTCGTAAGTTCATGCAATCCTCCCCCGTGCTCGCGCTGGCACTGGCCGGCGAAAACGTGATTGAGCGCGTGCGCGATCTGCTGGGCCCGACCGACAGCACCAAGGCCGCTCCGGGAACGATTCGCGGCGACCTGGGCAAAACCGTCATGATCAATGTCGTCCACGCCTCCGACTCTCCCGACAACGCCGCCGCCGAACTGAAGCGGTTCTTCCGCGACGGCGAAGTGCTGGATTATTGAGCCTACCCGCCCACCCGTGACCGTGAATTCGGCCGCGGCCGCGGCCGCAGCATTACAAGCTGTGAAAAAACTCAATCCTCATCTCGGCGGATGTCTGATGGTTCGTGGCGGATGGAGACCTCGGTAATTCCCGGGAAGCGCTTCTTCAAGGCCTCGGTCAAACGCTGCTCCACGTCGAAAACCTCCCGCGCACTCATTCTCTTGTCCACCCGCATATGCAGGTCCAAGTGGATGTCGTTGGACATGCCATGGGAACGGATGTCGTGGGCATTCTGCACACCGGCCACATTTTCCGCCACCCGGCGGACCTCCGCGGGGTCCAGTCGGCGGGCCTCGGCCACGGTGTCGATGCCGTCGCGTATGATGAGATACGCGGCGCGTCCAATGATCAACGCGATGCAGATGGCGGCGACGGCGTCGAGCCAGTAGAGGCCGAGCCAAGCGGTGAAAATGCCGACCAGGGCCAGCGCGGTGGTGAAGAAGTCCGAGCGGGTGTGCATGGCGTCGGCGGCCAGCAGTGGGCTGTCCAACTCGTGGGACTTGTCCTTTTCATAAACCGACAGCGAATAATTGATGCCCATGGTGCCGATCAGGAACAACACCGCCCACCAGGAGAACAAAGGTGCTTCGACCGGATTGCGCAGCCGCGCAACAGCACTGCCGAGGATTTCCCAGCAGCTGAGCAGCAGCAGGCCGCAGAGGATGAGGGTGGCCAAGACCTCGAACTTGCGGTGGCCGTAGGGGTGGCGGGCGTCCGGAGGCTGGGCGGCGATGAAGATGGCCACCAGCCCGATGGCGCTGCCCGCGCCGTCCAACACCGAGTGAAACCCATCGGAGATCACCGCCAGACTGCCCAGCTTCCAACCAAGGAATAACTTGGCCACCGCAAGGGCGAGGTTGACGCCCAGCGCGATGAATAAGACCCTCTGAATCCGGGAGTAACGCGGCTGCATCGCCACATGCTTGGGCCAAACCGGGGGGGAAGCAATATCGAACCATCAAACCGACAAGGGTCGGCCGTTGTCTTTGGGGGCGAGTTTGAGAATGTAGGGCGCGGCGCGGGCGGACCATGCGGCGGCATCGGGATAGGAAGCGGCACCCTCGGCCCAGCAGGAACGCAACATGTCGGTGTCGATAATCCCCGGATTAAGCGGAATGGCGGCCATTCCTGCGGGAAGCTCCCCGGCCAGCGCGCGGGTGAGGCCCTCGATGGCCCACTTGGAGGCGCAGTAAGGAGCGACTTCCGGGGAGGTGGACCGACCCCAACCCGAGCTGAAGTTGACGATGACGCCTTTTTTTCGGGCCACCATGACAGGCACGAAATGGCGGATGACGTTGGCCACGCCTTTGATGTTGATGTCCATGACGGGATCGAATTCGGCGGCGGAGAGTTCCCACAGGGGCGCGGTGCGGTTGATGACGGCGGCATTGTTGATGAGGAGGTCCGGAGGGCCGTAATTTTCCAACAGGTGGCGGGCCCAGCGGCCGACGGCGGTGTCGTCGGCAACATCCACAGACTCGAAGTGATGGGGGTCGCCGTAACGTTGATTGAGGGCGGCAACGCGTTCCGGGTCCCGCGCGCAGCCCAACACGGTGTGCCCGGCCGCCGCGAAACGTTCGGCCAGCGCCGCGCCGCAGCCGCGCGAACAACCGGTGAGAACGATGGTTTTCATGGGTGGAAAAGGAGCCGGAGGAGAAGGAAGAGCAGAGCACCGAAGAGTGCGGAGCCGGGGAGAGTGAGAATCCATGCGGCGGCCATGTGACGCCAAACCGACCAGTGGACGGAGTCGGCGCGGGTGCCGGCCGGGGCGTCGGCGATACCGGCGCCGGTGATACCGCCGACCACGACGTGAGTGGTGCTGACCGGCATGCCGAACTGGCTGGCGGCGAGAATGGTGGCCGAGCCGGCGATGTTGGCGGCGAACCCGCTCTGGGGGTTGAGTTTGGTGATGCGCTCGCCGGCGGTCTCAATAATACGGCGCCCGCCGCACAGGGTGCCCAGACCCATGGCCAGCGCGCACAGCAGGATCACCCACCACGGAATGCCGCTGGCGGCGGGCAGGAAATTCGCGCTGATGAGCGCGAGAGTAATGACCCCCATGGTTTTTTGCGCGTCATTGGAACCGTGCGAAAACGCCATCAATGCGCCGGAGAGAATTTGCAGGCGGTGGAACAGTTTTTCATCGCGCGTGGCTTTCCACCATCTGCGGGCGCCGACAACCCCCAGCATGATAACGACGGCGAACAGCCCGCCGATCAGAGGCGACAGCACCATCGGCAGAACAACTTTACTCCACACGCTGGACCAGAGAATGTCGTGGCTGTGGCCGTAAACCCAGCCGGCGCCGACCAGGCCGCCGACGATGGCATGCGAGGAGCTGCTGGGCATGGCAAAAAGCCACGTGAGCACATTCCAGCCGATGGCCCCGCCCAGGGCGGCCAGCACAATGAGCTGGGCGTTGAGCGGCGTGCCGACATCGAGGATCAGCCCGTGTTCGATGGTTTTGGCGACCTGCGTGGCAAAAAATGCACCCATGATGTTCAACACGGCCGCCATCACCAGCGCCTGCTTCATGGTGAGCGCCTTGGTGGACACCACCGTGGCGATCGCGTTGGCCGCGTCATGAAACCCGTTGGTGAAATCAAAGCACAGCGCGATGATGACCACGACGAAGATCAGAATGACCGGGATTTCCATAACGGCAGCGGGTATGCGGGTCTGTATTACGCCGCAGCGGCATTGCAGGCAAGAAACAAAGGGTCCCAGCAGGTCTCGCCCCCCGACACCCCCCATCATCTCCCCCACATCCCTTCCCGCAGCCATCGACGCCCACCCATTTTCTCAGATGTAGGCAGACATGGAAGAATGGGGAGGTGGGGTGGGAGGGGTGTGACCGCCGGTTTCCCGGTCGCGCGGGAGCTTGGCACTCGCACGGGAAGGATTCGAGGCGGGGTCCGTAGAACTTGCGGCGGCCTCTTGATCAATGGCTTCGTGCGCACGCTTGAGGTAACCGGGGAGATCGGGACCGGCGGCTTCCGCGTCCATGTCGATGGCGTTTTGCATGGCATAGACAGCGTCCCGCCAGTTCTCCTGGCGGAAATGGATCATGCCCAGGGTGGCCCAGGCTTTGACATGGTCGGGACGGAGTTCGATGATTTTCTCGAAGGAGCTGCGGGCCCGATCGTAGTTTTTGGAGGTGTAACAAAGCAGGCCAAGATTGCCGAGTGCGGCCGGATGGGCGGGGTCGCGGTTGACGGCTTCTTCGTAGGCACCGACAGCGTCAACTGCCTTGCCCAATTTTTCGAGGGCCACGCCGTGGTTGTAACAGCTTTCGGCATCGTGGGGGTCGGCGGTGGCGGCGCGGGCGAAGGCGTCTGCGGCATCTTGAAAGCGCCGGAGCTTGTAAGCGCAGAGGCCGGTTTCCATGTGGCAGGAGTAGTCGGCACCGGACATCTGACCGGCGGCATGAAATTCCTCGAAGGCTTCGGCCCAGCGTTCGAGGGATTTGAGAATCTGGCCGTGGAGAAAACGATGGGGCCATTTATCGGGTTCGACACCGACAGCCGAACGGCATGCGATGAGGGCGGCTTCGGGATCGCGCTGGAGCCAGAGGGTGTCGGCCAGCTCGATCCAGGTGGCGGCCTGGAGCTGGGTGTGGTCGGGGTCGGGACGCATGGATTCGCAGAGGGCGCGGGCGCGGGTGATGTCGTCGCCGCGCATGGCAAGCAGTGCCAGGTAACAGGCTGCGGGAACGTAATGGGGGTCGTTCTGGCGGGCGCGGGCGAAGTGGACGGCGGCCGGTTGGTCGCGTCCGTTCTGGAAATCGAGGAGTCCGAGATGGAAGCTGGCCTGGACATGGTCGGGATCGATTTCCAAGGCCCGTTTGCAGGCGTCGGCGGCCTCGGTTTCAAGGCCAAGTTCCATGCAGACGGTGGCGAGTTGGTCCCAGACGTTGGTGGAGCCGGGCTGGATGGCGGCGGCGCGGAGAAAAGCCTCGCGGGCGTCATCCAAATGCTGGCGGGTATAGTGAATGGTGCCCAGGTTGATCCATGCGGCGGCGTGGCCGGGGTCTAGCTGAAGGATGCGCTGGTAACATTCAACGGCTTCTTTATGGGCACCGAGTTCCTGCCAGGCGGAGGCTTGGTAGAACCAAAAAACGGTCATGGTGGGCTCGAATTTTTCGGCTTTGGCATAGGCCTGGAGGGCCTCTCCGCGCAGGCCTTTCTGGTGGAGGGCGAAACCGACGAAGCCCCAGCCCATGGCACGGGCGGTGTCGTTGCCCGGCAGGAGGGCAGCGGCGGTGGCGTTGCGCAGGGCGTCGGCGGCCCGGCCCTCGGAGGCCGCGCGCAGAGCGCGGTCCCAAGTGGCTTCTGCGGGATCATCTACGACGACGGGAGCAGCGGAGGTGGTGTTTGTTTTCGGCAAAGGTTTACCGTCGGCCTCGGCAACCAGTTCCGGCTTGATACGGGATGTGATGCGGACTGTGCGGCGGAAGTTATGGGCCCCGCGCGGGGGCGGTGGGGAGACCACCTCATGAACGGGAGCGCTTTCGAGGGTTTTGGGCTTGTGGGCGCGGGTGCCGCCCGCTTCATAGGCTTCGAAAGCGTCGCGGGCGGCGGGGTGGTCGGGATTGTAGAACAATGCCCGCTGGTAGAGTGCTTTGGCGTGCTCGGGCAGATCGTAATCGGTCTCCATATATTTCGCCAGTGAAGCCATGTATTCCGCGTTTTCAGGATTGCGGGAAATCTGAACCAAAAGGCCGAAGAGATTGCGCGGCAGACAGGGCTTGGAATAGCAGGTTTTGGTGGCGCCGAGGACACGCAGGTGGACATCGATTTCCTGAACAGATTCGATCACCAATTGATAGGTGGCGAAGGTGTCGGAATCGTTCTGGTCGAAGCAGGCCATCATCAATTGATGCCAGACGGGAACCTGCAGGGGATCACGGGCCAACTCATCAAGAATCGATTTTATCGTTGGCGCGGAGTAATTCATACAATCATGCCGATCAGCCGACTTTATTCCGCCCCGCTTCGATTACAATATGAAAATCTTTTTCAAATGCGAATATATATTTCCTAATGGCACTACTCTGGCAGAACAAAGCGGCGCGGGGGAGAAAAAATCGGACCCGGAAAAGAAATTCCCCAAAGTTCGACTGATTCGCGTGGTTCGGACTGCTGATCAGGCGATAAATAACGAAATATATCGTTAAAGCGTATGCTGCACTGAAGTCGGCGCTGCCCATGGGCATCAATTTTGGGGTTTACCACCATGATGGCATCGGAAAAAGGCGGTTGGTTTTTCATTTTCAACGCCTGACGGCGGACCTCGCGGTAATCCATGTCGCGATTTTTAATGAGGGCGTCCAACCGTTCGAGATCGGCGCGTTGGATCGGATGCCAAAGCTGGCGCCATGTTTCCGGTTCGATGCGGGGGGCGACAATGTTGACGAAGAGTTTGAAATCGCCGCGCTGTTCCCAGTAGCCGATGACCAGGAGAAAGGGTTCGTCGATGTCAAACTGCCGGAGGGCGTCACCCATGTCTACGGCGGTGCGGTAGCGGACGGCTTTGGGATTGACCGGGATGCCGCCATGGTCGCGGTTGATTTCGGCGGGGATGTCCCATTTACCCGTATAATCGGGGCGATAGCCGCCGAAAAAGGTGTTGGTAATCCAGTTTTCGAAGACCAGTCCATGGCGCTGGACCTCCTGGGCGGTCAGCGGAGCCGCAGAACAGCAAAAGACTCCCGCAAGAACCGATGCGCGCAACATATCACCAGAAATGCCACGAAAACGATCTCCGGCCAAGTGCGGGTTTTCGAGTTGAATGAAATTGCCCGTCCAACCGTGCTGCTCTATGCGTTGGAACATGAACGTCACCGGGGTAGCTTGCGCCAAGAACGAGAGCGACATCATCGAGG
>CAZTYG010000082.1:0-7939 GCA_964617445.1 uncultured Blastochloridaceae bacterium | reverse complement strand
TCGAGGAAACCCTGCGCGCCACCAACCTCGGCGCCATGCGTCCGGGCTCGCTCATCAATCTCGAACGATCCCTACTGCCCGACTCCCGCCTCGGCGGGCACTTCGTCACCGGCCATGTCGATACCACCTGCGCCATCACCCGTTGGGGAAAAGACGGTGCCGATCACGTGCTGGAAGTGGAGGTCCCCGCGGCCATGGAACGTTACATCGTCCCCAAGGGCTGCATCGCCCTGGACGGCATCAGCCTGACAGTCGGTCGCGTGACGGGACCGCGCTTCCATGTCTGGATCATCCCCCACACCCTCGAAATCACCGCATTGCAGGACCGCAAAACCGGCGACCACCTCAACCTCGAAGTGGACATGCTGGCCAAATACGTCGAGAAAATCCTCCTCACCCAACAACATTCAACACTCTCGAAGTAACCAAATTTTATAAGCGATGGGACCTTTCTGTTCCATCCTGCTGTCCCCAATCGAAAATCGACACTCGAAAATTGAAATCACTCCCCCTTCTCTGCCACCAAGGTGCCCACCTGCTCGCCGCGCGCGACACGCATCAGGTTGCCCGGCTTGAAAACGTCGAAGACAATGATCGGCACGTGGTTGTCCATGCACAGACTGAACGCCGTGGAGTCCATGATCTTCAACCGCATCGACAGCGCCCGGCTGTAACTGATGGTGGCAAAGCGTTTCGCCTTCGGATTCTTGTTCGGATCGCTGTCGTAGATGCCGTCCACCTTGGTGGCCTTGAGAATCACGTCGGCACCGATCTCACTGGCGCGCAGAGCGGCGGTGGTATCGGTTGAAAAATACGGATTGCCAGTGCCGGCCACGAAAATCACCACACGCCCCTTCTCCAGATGGCGGATCGCGCGGCGACGGATGAACGGCTCGGCGACGTTTTTCATCTCGATGGCGGTTTGCACGCGCGTGTAAACCCCCTCGTGCTCGAGGGCGTCCTGCAGGGCCAGACCGTTGATGACGGTTGCCAGCATTCCCATGTAGTCAGCGGTGGTCCGGTCCATGCCCTCGTGGGCTTTGGTCAGCCCCCGCCAGATGTTCCCTCCCCCGATGACGATCGCCACCTCCACGCCCAGCTTGCGCACCGCTTTCACCTGGCGGGCAATGTCGCGGGCCACGCTGGCATCAATCGGATCGCCTCCGCCCGCCAGCACCTCACCGCTCAATTTCAGGATGATCCGGCCATAGGCCGGCTTCTTTTTCGGGGAACGGTTGGGTTTCGGCATGGGCGTTATCTTGCCCGGTCTCCGTCCGGTAACAAGCGCGGAGTCCACCCACCGATCCCACGTATGCGCCAGAACCACCCACCCACCCGAAACCACCAGCCCATCCGCACCCCAATTTCCAACATGTCACTTTCACAGATGTGAAACTGACGTGTCATGCGGAGGACTGCGGTGGACCTGAGTCGGGGTTACGCAGCGCCGTGCCGCGCCGCTTTTTCCGAGGGCAATCCACCATCGACAAGGCGTGGGCGGACGGGGACAATCCTTCCCCATGCAGGAGGTGAAGGAGACCCGCCGCGCCACCGTCCGCATCGGCTACGACGGCACTGTGCACAAATTCTTTCGCGGCCACCAGGCCCGCGAGCGCTTCGAGAACGAGGTGCTGGTGCTCCGCCATCTGGAAAAACGTGCCTGCCCCTTCGTTCCCCGCGTGCTGGAAACCGATCCCGACAAACTCCTGCTTGTGACAACCAACTGCGGCGCGCGCGTGGAACATCTGGGCCCCGACAAGCAAAATCAACTCTTCGACTCGCTCCAGCAATACGGCGTCCGCCACGAGGACCGTGCCCAGCGCAATGTCACCTACGACAACAAAAACGGACGCTTTTGCATCATCGATTTTGAGTTTGCCACAATCCTCGACGATCCCAATCATCGCTCACCCGTGGCCATGCCCCCGGAAACAAAATCCTCCGAATGAGTGCCGCCGTTCTCGCCCAGGAAGCCGCCCGCGACGATGACTTCCCCCGCACCCTGTCATGGACAGGCATGAGCCACGCCGGCAAGGTCCGCAAAAACAACGAGGACACCTTTCTCGCCATCACCTTCGACGCCCAGACATTCCAATACCTCGGCAAATACGGCGATGCCTCGCTCGACCAGGGCGACTTCGTCTTCGCGGTGGGCGACGGCATGGGCGGCGCGAAGGCCGGCGAATTCGCCAGCAAGATCGCCATCGAAAAAATCACCCGCCTGCTCCCTAAAGGTTTTCGTGCCCAGGCCGCCGGCATGTCCTCCGGCTTCGGTGACCTCTTCGAGGAACTCTTCGAAGAAATCCACAAAGCACTGCTCTATCTCGGCTCTACCTACCCGGAGTGCGAAGGGATGGGCAGCACGCTCAGCCTCGGTTGGTTCTCGCCCGGCTGGATGTATTTCTGTCACATCGGTGACAGCCGCATCTACTATCTTCCCGCCACCGGTGGACTCAAACAAATCACCCACGACAATACCCACGTCGGCTGGCTCCTGCGGCAGGGCAAGATCAACGAACGCGAAGCCCGCGCCCATCCCGGAAAAAATTCTCTCCAGAAAGCCCTCGGCGCAGACCACCAGTTCATCGAGCCACAGGTCGGCGCGGTAAGTTGCGAGCCGGGCGACCGCTTCCTCCTCTGCAGCGATGGCGTCGTGGATGGCCTTTGGGACCGGCAGATCGAACAGCTTCTGTGCGAACCCGACGAAAACGAACGCACCCAACGCCCCGCCGAACGCCTCGTCCACAAGGCCGTGGACATATCGGGCCGGGACAACACCACCGCCATCGTGGTGGAAATGGGAGAATGACCATGAAGACCCGAAAAATGAGCAAAGACGGACCGGAGGTCACAGTGATCGGGTTGGGCACCATGTCCTGGCCCGGCTGCCGCTACGGCCACGCCGAACCCGATCCCGCCGCCGTCTCCCCCGCCGACGCCATCGCCATGGTCCGCCACGCACTAGACCTAGGCATCCGCCTCTTCGACACCGCCGAGGGCTACGGACGCGGACTGGCGGAACAACATCTGGGCCGCGCCCTGCGCGAGGCCGGACATCCCGGCGACGTGGTGATTGTCTCCAAAACCGGCCCGCTCTTCGCCGAAGAAAAAATCGACAACCGCCCCCACAACCTCTCCCGTGCCCACCTCATCGCCCGCACCGAGGGCTGCCTCCGCCGCCTCGGCATCGAACGCATCGACGTCCTGCTCGCTCACCAGCCCGATACCCGCACCCCGGTCGAAGAAACCATGGCCGCCGCCGCCGAATTGCGCCAGGCCGGGAAAATCGCCCACTTCGGAGTTAGCAACTTTCCCGCCACCCTGCTTCGCACTGCGCGTGGCTGCGGACAGGTGGTCTGTAATCAGCTCCCGTGCAGTTTGGCCGACCGCTCCATTGAGGACGGACGCCGCGCCGCCTGCATGGAACTCGGCATCGGCATCATGGCCTACTCCCCCATCGGCAAGGGCGTCCTCAGCGGCAAATACGACGCCAACCGCCTCCCCGGCGACTACCGCGAACAACGCCCCCACTTCCGCGACCACCTCGACAAAAACCTGCGTATCGCCGCGCGACTCAAAGAAATCGCCGCGGACTTTTCCACCACACCGGTCACCATCGCTCTGGCCTGGACCCTGGGGCTGCCCGGCATCACATGCGCGATCCCCGGTGCCAAATCCCCGGCCCAGATCGACGACCACGTCGCCGCCGCCCGCCTCCTCGACAACCCGGAACTCGTCGCCGCACTCGCCACCCTGGATACGTAGCCCTCCAGGATGCCGGCTGGTGCAGACGACTGGAGGACGAGACGCTGTCGAGCCGGATGGCAGCTTGCCGCGTTTCTCATATCCGCGCACCCAACACGAGGGCGCGCAAAATACCATGGGCAAGCGGCGTGGTGGGTGGTAGCTTGCGCGGCATGAGCCTTGAGGACTGGAAATCCGCCTACATGCAACTTCCGGAACCCGAAAGACGGGACTTCGCCCGCTGGGTGCTGGCGCAGGAGCTTGGCGGCACTTCGGCGGAACGGACCGCCGAGATCATTCCGCCCGCCGTTCAAGCCGCGGTGCGGGCCACGATCCCCGGCGGCGCCAAGGCCGCCGCCCCGAAGTCGGACTGGACCACAGTGTTCGACACCGCATGGTTCAAACCGGTCGCCGCCTGTCTGATATCGCTGCTGTTGCTTGGAGGTATCGGCTGGCAGGTTTGGTCCTGGAAGCAGAACCAGGCGGAGACGCGCGCGGCGGAAACCGACGCCGAACGCATGGCCCGCGAGGCCGCCACCCCGCGCAGTCCGCTCAACCTCGAATTCCTGCGCGCCAATATCGGCAACGAAATTACCGTGCGCGGGCGGCCGCTGGATTCCGATGTGGGTTACCTCTATTTTCACCGCGATCGCAAACAGGCGCTGCGGCTCAACCTCTTCGCCGGCAACGTGGTGCTGATCCAAAGCACGGAGCTGGAGGAAATGGTAAAGTCCGGTCAGGAGATCGCCGCCACCGGAGTGATCGAACTCACCGAAGACGGCTGGCTGGAGATGCGAATCATTCGCGCCAATCAGTTGCGCACGTTCGAACGCTGATCGCCTCCAAGAGACCTTTTTTGCATTGGCGGCGGGCATCCGGGCAAGCGGTCCACGCCCGGCACTCACCATCACTTCAACTGCCGCGGCATTGACTCGTAACGGGTGTATTCGCCGTGGAAGAGCAGGTCGATCTTGTCGGTCGGGCCGTTGCGCTGTTTGGCGATGTTGAGTTTGGCACGAAAGACGTTGCCGCGCTTATCCGCCATCGCCTCGTCGTCCTGATCTTTCTCGAAAGCGCGCGAGAGCAGCATGACCACGTCGGCGTCCTGCTCGATGGAGCCGGACTCGCGCAGATGGTGAATGGCCGGCTCCTGGTTGCCCTCCTCCGGTTTGCGGTTGAGCTGGGCCAGGACGATGATTGGAATTTTCAACTCGCGCGCCAGCGCTTTGATCCCGCGTGAAATTTCCGCCACCTCGACCTGACGGTTGTCACGCGCCTTCTCGCTGGTGGACGTCAGCAGCTGGAGGTAGTCGATGATGATGATCTCGACTTTGTGCATCTGCCGCATCCGGCGCGCCTTGGCCCGTAATTGGTTCACAGTGAGCATAGAGGATTCGTCGATGTAAATGGGCAGCTCAGCAACCTCGGCGGCGACCATGCTGAGGCTGTCCAGGTCAGTCTTGCTCAAGCTGCCCTCGCGAATGGCCTGCAAACGCACATTCGCCATGGAGGCCAGCAGGCGCAGCATCAATTGTTGCGCGCTCATTTCCAGGGAGAAGATGCCGACCGGGTGGCCGGGTTTGACGAAGCGGTCCTGGTCCTTGCAGTAGCGCTCTTTGAGAAAGTTCTTGGCCATGGTCAGGGCCAGCGCGGTCTTGCCCACACCGGGACGCGCGGCGATGACGATCATTTCGCCTTCCTTAAAACCGGTGGTCAGCTGGTCCAACTCGTCGAAACCGGTGGCCAGCCCGTCGTAGCGTCCTTTGAGTTCGCAGGTGCGCTCGATCATTTCGATGGTCTTGACCACGACCTTGCGCGGCTCGGCGATGGTCTGGGTCACCCCGCGGTCGGTGATTTCGAAGACCAACTTCTCGGCCTCGTCCAAAACCTCCTCCAGCTCGTGCTGGCGCTCCTGAGCGTTATAGACAATCCGCGCGCAGGCCTGTTGGAGGTGGCGCAAAATGCTTTTAGCACGAACAGTCTGGATGTGTTGCGGCGCGGTCAATACCGACAACACCCCGGCGGCAAGCTCGCCCAACACCGGCGCACCTCCAATGGCCTCGTCCAGCTTCCGATCCTCCAGATATTGCAGCACGGTCACCGGATCAATCGGCATGCCCTTGTTGCGCATCTCGCCCAGCGTGCGGTAAAGCTCCTGGTGGGCGGGATTAAAGAAGTCCTCCGTCGCCAGCACCTCGGTTGCCTGGTCGATGACATGCTCCGGGTCGGAAAGCATCGCTCCCAGCACGGCGCGCTCGGCATCGGCGCTGTGAATCGGGGCGAGTCCTTCGAGCTGGATTTGAATGGTCTTGCGGCGGGGGTTGTTTTCGAGGGCGGCAATCATGGGTCGGTTTTCCGTTATACGCGCCCCCCGCACCGGGCAAAGCCGCAACTACGCCGATGCCATCCGGATTGTCAATATTCCCTTCCCCCAATGGGAATAACCTGTCGGCATCCCGTGCCAGACCCCCCTCCATGCCGTCGCTCACCAGAGTAAAACGACGAAATGGTGGCAGTGTGAATAACCCCTCCCACCCTTCTACCGCACGTAGAGATGCGGGGAGATATAATACATTTTACCCGGCTCCAGAACGGGCAGTTCGGGGCCGATCTGGACCCGCACGGCGGGGGTCTGGTCGGTGGCGTAAGAACGGAGAAAACGGGCAAAGGTGAACGGGGCCAATAGTCGCACCACCTGCGCATCGTCATCGAGGTCACCCAGCTCGCGCGCTGTATTCAGTGCGTCTTCGAAATAGCCGGTGCTGTCCAGCAGCCCCCCCTCGAGCGCGGTGTCGGCGCGCAAGATACGCCCGTCGGCGTTGCCGCCCCGCAATTCCTCCGCATCCAGTCCGCGGCTCTCCGCCACGATGTTCAAAAAGCGGTCGAACATGCCGTCCACCAGGTCCTGCACATAGGCCCGCTCTTTCATGGTGGCCGGGCGTGTCGGATTCAGCAGGTCCTTCATCTCCCCGGATTTGAAGGTCAGCGTCGAAACTCCGATTTTTTCAGTCAACCCTTCAACGTTGTAGGTCTGAATGATCACCCCGATGCTGCCGGTCAGCGCCAGCTCATTGGCCATCACATGGCGGGCACCCATCGCCGCATAATACGCTCCGGACGCCCCCAATGTCTCGATGTAGGCGATCACTGGTTTGACTTCGTTGACCTTCTTGATCTCGTGATACAGCACGTCGCTGGCGGTCACTTCGCCGCCGGGGCTGTCGATGCGCAAGACAATGACCTTCACCGTCCCGTCATCGCGCGCTTGGTGCAGCTTGCCGATCACATCATCCACCATGGAATCAGCCAGCTGACCGGTCACCCCGTAACTGATGATCCCCCAAAGATCGATCACCGCCACCCGCCCGGTCCGCGCCGGAGCCGATCCCTCGATCCATGACTCTTCGTAGTTGTGATACCGGCTGGAGGACACCGACGTCGCCGAACGCCCGGCGATCAGCAGCATGTTGATTAAGATGCTGACCCCGAGAAAAAAGACCAATAAGATGGTGAAACAACCCCAAGCCCGATTTCGCATTCACGCAAGTTGGCACCGATCCCGCCGCAAATCAAGGCTCCCCATGCCCCGCAAACCCGATCATCTGGAACTCGAGCGAAAACTCGAAATCGCCATTGCTTCCTGCTCCCCCTCCCCTGCGGGCATTGCCGTGGGTGTCTCCGGCGGGGCCGACTCCATGCTTCTGGTCGCCGCCCTGCTCCGCATGAAGACTCCCATGACCGTCCTCCACCTCGACCACCGTTGGCGCGGCGCCGGCTCCCGCGCCGACGCCGCATTCGTCCGCTCGTGGTGCCGCGACAACGGTGTCCTCTGTCGCGTTGGCAACGCCCCCTTCGGACTCCCGCGCACCGAGGCCGCCGCCCGCTCCGCCCGTTGGAAGTTCTTTCAAACCCAGTGCCGCCGCCTCCACATCTCCGAATTGTGGCTGGCCCACCACGCCGATGACCGCGCCGAAACCTTTCTGCTCCAACTCATGCGTGGCGCCGGGCCGGAGGGCCTTTGCGGCCCCCTTCCCGAATCCATCCGCGACGGCCTTCGCGTTGTCCGCCCCCTGCTTTTCTTCCGCCGCGCGCAACTACGGGAACTGGCGGCGGCATGGAATCTCACGTGGCGCGAGGACCCCAGCAACGACGACGAAAACCACCGCCGCAACCTCGTCCGCCACTCCCTGCTTCC
>CAZTYG010000081.1:0-7986 GCA_964617445.1 uncultured Blastochloridaceae bacterium | reverse complement strand
TGGCAAGGAACTGGTAGCCCACGCCATTCACGCATTGAGTTCGCGCAGGAACCGGCCGTTCTTGGCGGTGCATTGCGCGGCGCTGTCGGAGCAGTTGTTGGAGAGCGAGCTATTCGGCCACGAGAAGGGGGCGTTCACCGGGGCCTCGGAGCGGCGTATCGGTCGTTTCGAGGAGGCCGACGGCGGGACGATATTCCTCGATGAGATCGGCGAGATCGACCCGGCCATCCAGGTGAAACTGTTGCGTGTGCTGGGCGAGCGCAGTTTCGAGCGGGTGGGCGGAAATAAAAAGATCAACGTCGATGTGCGCGTGGTGGCGGCGACCAACCGGTGCCTGCAGGACATGGTGAAGGAGGGGACGTTTCGTGAAGATTTATATTATCGCGTTCACGTGGTGCGCGTCGTGCTGCCGCCGTTGCGCGAGCGGCGCGAGGACATCCTGCTTTTGGCCCGTACTTTTCTCGATGAATTCTCCACCGAGAACAAAAAAGCAGGGATTCGATTCAGCGCCGCTGTGGAGGATATGCTTGTCCAACACGATTGGCCCGGTAATGTGCGGGAACTCAGGACTGCGGTGGAGCATGGCGTGGTCATGTGCCGCGGAAATGAAATCCAGCTGCAAGACCTGCCCCCGGACTTGCGCGGGATTGGAAAAAATATTGCAACCGGAGGCGGAAACAGCCTGAATTTGAAGCAACAGGAACGAGATGCGATCATCAAGGCGCTGGAAAGCACCGGCGGCAACCGCACCGGGGCCGCCCGGGTGTTGGGCATCAGCCGCCGCACCCTGCACCGAAAGCTCCATGAGTTCGCAATCGACTAACTGAAGGAACCCCACCATGCCCGGCATCCAAGACATCATCTACGAAATTGAAGTGGGAAACATGCGCAAATGGATTCTGCGCGCGGCCATCCTGGTGCTTGTGTTGGGATTGGGCATCTATTACATGGCGCGGCAGTTCAACGGTTACAACAACGCCGAGGCGATGGAGCACGGCCAGTTGGCCCGCAGCATCGCCACCGGCGAGGGCTATCACAGCAAAGTGATCCGTCCTTACGTTCTCAAGAATCTGCGCGAGCGCGGTGCCACAAACGCGACCGAGGTGGACATCCACCGCATGCCCGATCTGGTGCATCCGCCGGGCTATCCATATCTGCTGGCCGGTTTTTACAAACTGACGCGGCCTCAGTTCGAGGTGGAGCCGGCCGAATTGAAGGATTTTCGTGTTTACGCGCCCGAACAACACGCGTTGTTCCTGAACATGTTTTTGTTCATGGCGGCGCTGGCGGTGCTTTATTTCTGGATGCTGCGTGCCTTTGATGACCGCGTGGCGCTGACCACCTGTTTCCTGATAGTCGTCACCGAGCTGGTATGGAACTACGCGCTGTCGGGGTTGTCGTTTCCGTTGTTGATGCTGCTGGTGTGTCTGATCGGCTTTTGTATCAATGAGTCGCTGATCGCCGAGGAGGAGGAACGGGGCACCTCCTCGTTGGTCTGGTTCTCGCTTGCCGCGCTGGCGGTCGGATTCGCGATGTTGAGTCGCTACAGCATGCTGGCGCTCTGGCCGCCGCTCATCGGTCTGGCCGCACTCGGCTTTCAACGCCGCGTGCCCGCGGTCGCCGTCGCCGTGCTCATCCCGCTGCTGCTCTGCGCGCCATGGATGCTTCGCAACATTGGTCTGGTGGGCAACCCATTCGGCATGGCGTGGGCGGAAATCTTCGTGGATAATGGAAGACTGGGCGGGGATGCGCTCTGGCGCTCCTTTGGCATCGAGAGCGCGGGCTTGATGGGTCTGCGCCCCCTGCTGCGCGCCATCATGCTCGGATCGGCCAGCCTGTTTGAAAATGTCGGCGTCGCCATGGGCGGCATCCTGATGCCCGCGATGTTCCTGGCAGGCCTCTTCCACATGTTCAAACGCCCCCGCAGTCAGCACGCCCGCTGGTTCTGGCTCGCATCCTTCACCATCGCATTTCTCTTCGCCGGGGCCGTCCTCAAGCTGCGCAGCCCCGAAACCTTTCCCCATCTCAACGGCGTCATCATCTTTCTGCCCGTCCTGGCAGGATTCGGCACCGCCTTCCTCTTCGTCCTCATCGACCGCCTCCGACTGCCCGTCGGCATCCTTCAGATTCCCATCATTGTATTGGTCTGCCTTTTACAATTGATGCCACTCGGCATGCGCTTGGTCCAGCATCGTCCCCCGCCTTTCGCCTACCCGCCCTATTTCCCGCCAGTCCTGATCTTGACCAAGGACTGGATCAAACCCAACGAGTTCTACGCCTCCGACATCCCATGGGCCGTGGCGTGGTATACCGGCAGAACCTCGCTCTGGTTGCCTTATAAACAACGGGATTTCTTCGAGATCAACGACTACACCCACCCCGTCGCCGCCATTTTGTTCACTCCCTACAGCGCCAACTCCCGCCTCTATCAGGGCATACGCTTCGGCGAATACCAGGACTGGGCGGCCATCATCACCCGCAGCGAGTTTCGCAATCTGCCGCTGCCGGCGTTCACGGTGCTGCCGCCCAACAAAGATGATTACCTCATTCTTTCCGATTTCCCGCGTTGGAAAAATTAATCGCCACGATTGGGTTTTCATGCCCGCTTAAATACAGTCAAAGATGGAAAAAACACTCTAAGTAGCTCTCTCATAAAAAGATGTCATGGTTGTACTTGACAGAATTTTACAACCAATCAATCATGGCATCCATATGAGAGACGAGTTGTCTGCTTTTGCGGCAATGCGTGCGTCATGGACTGCTTCCTGCGCGCTGCTTGTTTTCGTTTTTTGCGCCGCAATGTGGGCCGGGAACGTGCGGGCCGAGGATACTGTCCGCGCCGGTCAGATGGGTGCCGGCAAGCCCTATGTGGTCAGCGTCAACGTCCGTCAGGCCTACGACGACAACATCTTCACCCGCCCCGACGACCGCAAGATAGGCTCCTTCAAGACCACGATCACCCCGGGAATCCGCTTTAACTATCCCTTGCAGCAAACACTCTTATCCGCCAGTTACTTTTTCGGCGCGACCTATTACGAAAACCGCCCCGGCGGCGACGACTTCGATTTCTCCCACACCTTCACCGGACGCATCAATCACAAGTTCTCTCCGCGCTTCGAGATCGATATCCGCGAGAGCTTTCGCTACACTCAGGAATCCGAGATCAATGATGGGATCAATGTTCAGCGCCGCATTGGGGACGGCTTCACCAACAGCGCGGGCATCAACGGCACCTACATCTGGACCGAACGCTTCTCCACTGTCACCGGCTACCAGAATACGATCCGCCACTTCAACGACCGGCTCGTCCGCCAGAACAACAACTTTGTCGAGCACCGCGTCACTCAGGATTTTCAATTCTCGGTTCTTCCCACCACCACCGCCGTGGTCAGCTACACTTACGAACGCATCGATTTCAACAACAACGCCACCCGCAACCGCGACATGCACTACGCTTTAGTCGGTGCCGACCACTATCTCCTGCCCGAATGGCTGGTATCTGGTCGCGTCGGTGCCCAGTTCCTGCTCTACGACGACATCCGCATCACCGACAGCGTCAACCCCTTCGTCAGCCTTGACACCCGCTGGAATTATTTGCCCAAGTCCTTCGTGAGAGCAGGCTATCGTTACAGTTCCAATATCACCGACGACCCCAATTTTGCCGACATCGAGTCGCACACCCTGAGTCTAGGCATCACCCACTATTTCACCCCCAAATTCAACGCCGGTGGCGACGTCATTTACTCCCTGGGAAGTTTCAGCCAGTCCAGCAGCATCAACAACGTCGGCAACCGCGAAGAGGACACCCTGCGCCTCCAAATCCGCGTTGGCTATGATTTCACCGACTGGCTCTCCGCAGAAGCCGGATACAGCTACGATGAAGTCACCTCCGACACCCCCGGACGCGAATACAGCCGCAACCAAGTTTACGTCGGGGTGACCGGCAAGTATTGATCGGGTAATTCCTGTTTTACTTCGCAACCGCTTCGGCTAAACATAGTATATGGCAGAACAGCCCGAAGTAAGCCTGCATTTTACCGACTACTGGCGGGTTATCAAAAACCGCTGGCCCATCGTCATCACGGTCTTCATTCTGGTCGTCGCTTCCGCCTACTTCTACAGCCAGTCACTCGACAAAATTTACGGTGCCTCCGCCGTCGTCAAAGTGGACCGGGTCAACCCCGACCTCAACGTTTTTCAGCAGACTCAGGAGGGCTTTGACGCCATCTTCTTTCAGACCGAATTCGAGCTGATTCAGTCACGCAAGGTGCTCGACCGCGTCATCGAACAGATGAGCCTCCGCAGCCGCTGGGGCGAACGCTACTCCGCGCCCAACGGCGTTCTGGACACCCAGCAGGCCTACAACATGCTGCGCGGCCGTCACCTCCAGGCGCGCCCATACCGCAATACCAAGCTCATCGAAATCCTCGCCTTTAGCACCGATCCCCAAGAGGCCGCGGACATTGCCAACACCGTCGCCCAGCAATACGAAATCTACCGTCTCGATGAAATCCGCAGCCGCAGTGAGTCCGGACTGACCACCCTCAAGGAGGAAGTCGAAAAGCAACAGGAAGTCGTCATGCGCGCGCGCAACCGCGTTGAAGAACTCCGCCGTGATCTGCAGCTCGATCTCACCCCCGGCAGTGCGGCAGGCAACATCGCCACCCTCCAGGAAATCGAACTACAGCGCAAGGAAGCCATGCTCACCGAGGCCCGCGCCGACGCCATGAGCCGCAAAGTCCGGCTCGAACGCGTCCGCAACCTCACCATTGAGGAACTCGAATCCGCGCTGCCCACCCTCGGCCTCGAAGACTCCACCGTCACCCAGCTCAAACAAAGCTACCTTGCCACCCAGACCAGCATCGAGCAAATGCGCCGCCAGGGCCTCCAGGAGGAGCACCCCCGCATGCGCTCCGCCGCCGCCACTCTGATCCAATACCGCGACCAGCTCAACACCCTGATCGCCGGCATTCGCACAGCGTTGGAGATTGACCTCACCGTCTCCGAAACCCGCGTCGATTCCCTTCAAGCCGAGGTCACCGCTTTGCGCGCCCGCACCCGCGGCGCGAAGTCCGAGCAGCTCGCCCCCTACGAAGAGGCCCAACGCGAGCTTGAAACCCAGCAGTCCCTTTTCACCATCATGGCCTCCCGCTTCCAGCAACAATCCGTTGACGCCCAGATCAACGTCCGCCCTGTGACCCTGATCAACCCCGCCGAAGTATCCCCCAATCCCGCCCCCGTCCGCCCGAACGTCAAACTCAACGTCATTCTCGCAGCCGTTGTCGGCCTCGTCCTCGGCGTCTCGCTGGCCTTCTTCATCGAATACCTCGACACCAGCGTCAAATCCCTCGACGATGTTGAGCGCTATCTGGAAGTCAGCGTCGTAGGTGTCGTCCCCGAGGGTGTCAACTACCTCAATCTCGAAGGACCCGAATCCCCCAATGCCGAGGCTTACCGCATCCTCCGCGCCAAGATCGATCTCCAGAGCAAAGCCGACGGTGCCCACACCCTCACCGTCGTCAGCGGCGGACCCGGCGAGGGCAAAAGCACCACCCTCTTCAACCTCGGTTACGTCTGCGCCTACAGCGGGATCAACACCCTCATTATCGACACCGATTTCCGCCGGTCCACCATCAATGCCGCCCTCGCCATTTCCAACGAACCCGGTCTTGCCGACTTTCTCATGGGTTACGGCCAGCTGCACGAATACATCCGCAACACCGACATTCCCAATCTTCAGGTCATCACCGCCGGCAAACTACCTCCCCAGTGCATGGGCGCCCTCAACCCCGCCAAAATGCACGAAATCATCCAGACCCTCAAACCCCACTACGAAGTCATCCTTTTCGACGCCCCCCCGATCCTCGGCATCAGCGATGCCGCCGTCATTGTCCACGAGGTGGACACCACCCTGCTGGCCATCCAGCACCGTCGCTACCCCCGCAATATCTCCTGGCGCGCCAAAAAAGTCATCGAGGAAGTAGGCGGACGCCTTGGAGGAGTCGTCCTCAACAAGGTCCACCTGCGCTCCGATGAGTCCTATTACTACTACACCAGCTACTACAGCTACCACGGTTACTACACCAGCAAGGACCGTAAACAGACCCAGAAAAAGGCCAAAGAAAATCAGAAAGAGCTGGCCAAACGTCAGAAACAAATCGCCCAGCAGCGCTCGGAGTCCAGTCATGCGGAAGATTATTAATTCCCTTTTGTGCCGCGTGTTGCCGACCGCAAGCCTGCTGGTCCTCGCTGCCTGCGGAGGCACCACCGGCGGCGGCGCCCCCTCCGGCACCCCCATGGTCAATCCTTCGTCCTACGAACTCAGCGACGTCTTTCGCATCGGTGACTTCCTCTCGGTCAAACTCCGCGGTGTCCCCGCCGAAGACCAACAGGACTTCGACCTCCGTGTCGATGAAAGTGGCAACATCTCCCTGCCCCACATCGGCAGTCTGCGCGTCGCCGGACTCACCACCGTCCAGGTCAAAGACAAGATCGAAGCCATGTATCGCATGGGCCGCATCTACAGCAGTCCTGTGCTCACGGTCACCTCCCTTCAAGCCCGCTTCGTCAGCGTTCAAGGCGAGGTCCGCGCCCCGCAACGCATCGCCCACGGCAAAGACCTCACCGCTCTCGGTGCCATCGCCACATGCGGTGGTTTCACCGACTTCGCCAACCGCCGCCGCGTAAAAATTCTCCGCGGCAACAACGTGATCGAATTCAACGCCTTGGAAATCCTCAACGATCCCTCGCGGGACATCCCGCTGCTGCCCGACGACCAAGTCCAGGTAGGTCGCAGTATTTTCTGATCACCGCCTGTGGCCGCCACCCGCCCGCCCTCCCGCCTCGCACTCTTCGGCGGCACCTTCGACCCGCCCCACACCGGCCATATGCTTGTCGCCCGCGAGGCCTTCTCCCGACTCAAACTTGACCGCGTCCTTCTCCTCCCCTGCCGCCGCTCACCGCACAAACCGGACAACGCTCCCGCCGCCCTCCGCCATCGCAGCGCCATGCTGCGCACCCTCGCCCGCGAATGCCCATGGCTCGCTGTTGATCTTTCCGAAGCCCGTCGTCCCGGCCCATCCTATTCCTATCACACCGCCGAACACTTTCGCGCCCGCCACCCGGACGCCGAAATCTTTTGGATCATGGGCAGCGACCAATGGAATGTCCTGCCCACATGGGCGCATCCCGAACGTTTCATCCGCGCCGTGACCCCCCTGGTTTTCCCGCGCCCAGGGCCCCCGCGAAGGCTCCCCGGTTTCTCCTGCGTGCGCCTCCCCGTCCGGGTGGACGTATCATCCACCCAAATCCGTGCCGAAGTAAAAATCGGCGGCGACATCCGTTTCCTTGTGCCCGATCCCATTCGCGCCTATATCATCAAACACAAGCTTTACACATGACCATTCCCGACACTCTCCAACTAGCAGCACTCTGCCGCGAGCTCGCCCTGGAAAAAAAGGCCCTCGATCCCGTGATCCTCGATCTACGCGAAATCCTCGGCCCCGCCGAAGCCTTCCTGATCTGCTCCGGCCAGGCCGATCCACAGCTCAAAGCCATCGCCAATTCCATTGAAACGGGACTCAAAGAAAAAATCGGACTCAAACCCTACGCCCGCGACGGCCGCACCGGCAGCAAATGGCTGGTCCTGGACTACGGCCAGGTCATCGTTCACATCATGCATCAGGAAATCCGCAGCTTCTACGACATCGAAACCCTCTGGCGCGATGCCAAACGAAGCTGAGTGGGAGGTTTTTACAAGAGGGCACGGAGATCAGGAAGGAAAGCGAGCGTTCCACAGAGCAGCGCCTCGGGGCGAGGGGAGGCAATCGAAGATGGAGGCGGGAGCCGGACTGCCTGCCGCTGATAGGCGGCATATCCAACATGCGCGGAGCGCCAAGAAGCAGAGCCTCGGGGCGAGAGGAGGCAATCGAAGATGGAGGCGGGAGCCGGAATCGAACCGGCGAATGGGGCTTTTGCAGAGCCCTG
>CAZTYG010000080.1:0-8015 GCA_964617445.1 uncultured Blastochloridaceae bacterium | reverse complement strand
CACGGGGATGACTCTCCCGTGAACCGGGGGGGACCGGCTTCTTTCCGCCGACCGGAGCGGTCGGCCTTGGGGGATTTGACGACGGACACCTTTCGATCCCCGCCATGATCCAGCCAGTAACCGATTGCATTAGTTCATATGTGAACTAATCTGGTGGGATGTCCTCTTCCGCTGATCCCTCCCGGCCTCCATTGGAAAAGGATTTGGACAGGTTGGTGGTTTTCAATTTGGTGCGAACGACACGGCGTCTGGCCCCCTTGGTGAATTCCGCCCTGCAGGACCAAGAGGTGACCTCGACCCAGCTCAATGCGTTGATGGTGTTGCAACAAGCGGGGGCGGACGGTCTGACGATGGGCGATCTGGGCCGCCAGCTGGTGGTCAGCAAATCCAACATCACCGCCTTGGTGGGTCGATTGGAAAAACGGGGCATGGTGAATCGCCGCCCCGGCCATGACCGCCGCTCCACCCGGCTGCATCTGACTTTGTGCGGACGCAAAATATTGAGACGCTCCGCGCCGCAGCAGGATGCCCGTTTGCAGCAACTCACGGGTTGTTTGCAAACGCGTGAGAAAACCGTGCTGATCCGGCTGCTTTCCAAGCTGCGACGCGAACTGCGGCGGTATGAAGGGGGGCGCGCTTGATATCCGGGGGTGGATGGCGCGGACCGATGAGCACGGCCGGAGGGTTGACGCGCACCTATGGCCTGCAGCGACATTTCATCAAGAACCGTGATCCGCAGGCTCCGGTGACCATGAATCGCTCCGGCCTGCGGCGGATACTGGGTTGGTTCCGCCCGTATTGGAAATTGTGGATGGTGATCCTGGCATGCATCACCATCGGCGCGGGGCTCAATGTATTGCCGCCGATTTTTGTTGGTGTGATCATCGATCGTGCTCTGCCGATGCGTGATACCGCACTTTTGGCATGGCTGGCCGGAGGCATGGTGTTTCTGGCGCTGATATCGGGGCTGCTCGGGGTATTGCAGCAGTCTCTAACAGCCCGGGCAGGTCAGGGGTTGCTGTATGACTTGAGAGACAGTCTGTTCCGCCACTTGCAGTGCATGTCGCTGCGTTTCTACACCACCACACGTTCCGGAGAAATCGTCTCAAGGATCAACAACGACGTGAATGCCGTCCAGAATGTGGCGGCGGGAACATTCGTCAGTATCATCTCCAATATCGCGACGCTTACCGCGGCATCAATCGCCATGCTGTCGATGAATTGGAAACTGACGCTGGTGGCGGTGGCCGTAGTCCCGGCATTCTATTTTCCATCGAAGGTGGTCGGCAACATCGGGCGCATGTTGGCCACCCGGACCCAGGAAACTCGCGGGCACATGCTGGCATTTCTCGGAGAGCGTCTCCACGCCGGGGGCAACTTGCTGACCCATCTCTACGGTCGGCGTGAATCGGATGCGACCGAATTTGATCAACAAAACCGCACTCTGCGTGATTTGAATGTGCGTCAGGCGGTGGTGGGGCGCTGGTTGTTCATGATTCTGAGTGTGTTCAGCGCGCTGGGCCCGGCGCTAGTCTATTGGTATGGCGGGATGCAGGTCATCCAGGAAAACCTGACGCCGGGCAAGTTGGTCGCATTTGCCGCGCTGTTGACGTTGCTCTACCGGCCCATGGTGCAACTGGCCACGGTGTATGTCGATATCCAGGCAGCGTTCGCTGTCTTTGATCGGATATTCGAATACCTCGATCACAAGCCGGAGGTGGCCGATCCATCCGCACCATTGTCTTTGCCCCCGTCCGGAACCGTACGTTTTGAAAACATTCATTTTTCCTATCCTCCTCCGGCAGAAAAAGAAGGGCGGGCATTTGAGGTGGAGGCCGCACGGCCCACGACACCCGCGCGAAGATTCGCCCTCTGTGACTTCAATCTGGAAATTCCCGAGGGAGCGAAGGTGGCGTTGGTGGGACCCAGCGGTGCGGGAAAGACCACCACCACGTGGTTGTTGCCACGATTTCACGATCCGGAGCGCGGCCGGATCACCTATGCCGGAATCGATTTGCGCGATGTTCGGCTTGCCGATATCCGGGCCCGCATCGGAATGGTCACCCAGGAAACGTTTCTCTTCCATGCCAGCATTCGTGACAACCTGCTTTACGCCCGTCCCCACGCCACCGATGTGGAAATGGAGTCCGCCTGCCGCTCCGCCCACCTGCACGAATTCATCAATGGATTGCAGGAGGGTTATGACACAGTAGTCGGGGAGCGGGGATTCCGGCTGTCCGGAGGAGAAAAGCAGCGGCTCTCGATTGCGCGCGCCTTTTTGAAAGATCCGCCCTTGTTGATCTTGGATGAGGCCACCAGCAGCCTGGACGCGCATTCGGAATCGATCATTCAAGATGCCATGGACCGGCTGCTGCGCGGACGCACCGCCCTCATCATTGCCCATCGTCTATCCACCATCCGTAACGCGGACAAAATCGTGGTGATGGACCACGGTCTGGTTGTCGATACCGGAAACCACGCCGAACTACTGGAGCGTGGAGGGCTCTATACCCGGCTGTGCCGACATCAATTCGGCGCCCCCGTGGCGGGCGTCGCGATTCCTGGGCGGACTTGACCCACGGCAATACTTGAGCGGCCTGACGTTCACCGCCTCGACCGGTTCTGCCAGCGGGGGATGTTTTTTCTTCGGGCTAGCAAACAGAGAAGGTGGCCAGCGACGGGGATGGTGAGGAATTGGAAGAAGATGGCCAGGATGACTTTCATGCCGGAGAGTTCGACGCCGAGGTGGATCCACAGGCCGATGAGGAGCAGGGTGATGCCGAGGGTCATGGCTTTGCCCATGCTGTGGGCGCGGCAGTAGATGTCGGGGAAGCGGATGAGGCCGATGCCGCTGATGAAGATGAAGATCGCGCCGGTGATGAGGAAGGCGACGGTGATGAGGTCGTTGATCATGCGTCCTCCTTGTTGTTGGCTTCGTCGGCGTGGTCTGCATGGTCAGGCATAGGATCGCGTTCACCGGGGAGTTGTTCGTATTCTTCGGGGTGGTAGGCCTTTTGCAGGTAGAAGACGAAGGCGACAGTGCCGAAGAAGCCAAGGAGGGAGAAGATGAGGATGAGTTCGAGGAACAGGGGGGTGTTCCAGCGGACGGAGAGCAGGACGATCATGGAGACGGCGCAGATGGCGATCATGTCGAAGGCGAGAATGCGGTCGAGGATGCTGGGGCCTTTGGCCAGGCGGAAGAGGCCGGCGAGGGCGGTGCCGGTGAGCAGGACGAGGCAGATGGTGGTGACAACGGTGATCATCGGGTGAAGGCCAGTATGGCGCGGCGTAGGGTTCGGTCGATCTGTTCCCGGACGGCGTCGGGGTCCTGGCCGTCGAAGGCGTGGATGATGAGGATATTATCGCCACCGACGAGATCGACGGCGGTGGTGCCGGGGGTGAGGGTGACGCATTGGGCGAGAAGGAAGGTTTCGAGCGGGGAGAGGCCGGCGACGTCGTAGGTGATGAAGTCGGGGTGGATGTCTTTGCGTCGGCGGGCAAGGGCGGCCCAGGCGATGATGAGGTTGGATTTGATGAATTCGCGGGAGAAGATGAGGAAGAAGCGCAGGAAGCCGAAGCTGCGGCGGATGTAGTCCCCACTGCGGAAGATGTTCTGGAAGAGCCAGAGCAGGGCGAAGCCGAGCAGCCAGCCGATGATGAATGTGGCGAGGGTAGTCTGGCTGGATAGGAAGAGCCAGATGAGGGCGACGCCGAGGTTGATCATGAAGCTGGCCATGTCAGTTCACCGCTCCTTTCCCGAAGGTGCTGAGGACGTCGTGAATGTAGCCTTTTTGGTCGAGCGCCATTTCGGCGGCGAGCAGGGCGACGTCGATGAAGTAGCCGGCACCGAGGCCGAGGGTGATGGAGCAGAGGGTGAGGCCGGCGATGACGGCGGTCATGCGTTTCCAACGGGGGTCGAAGTGATCGGGGAGGTTGTCTTTGGCGGGGGCCCAGAAGGCGCCGTTCCAGATTTTGAGCATGCTGTAGAGGGTGAGCAGGCCGGTGAGCAGGGCGGCGGCAAGCAGGACCCATTCGCCCTGGCGGATGCCTTCGGAGTAGATCATGTATTTGCCCCAGAAGCCGGAGAGTGGGGGCAGTCCGGCGAGGGCCATGGCCTGGAAGAGGAAGCAGATGCCGAGGAAGGGGGCGCGTCTCCACAGTCCGCCCATGCGATCGAGGTTGTCGGTGCCGCGGTGGAGGGTGGCGGCGGTGCCGCCGATGAGGAAGAGGGTGCCTTTGGCGAGGATGTTGTGGACGACGTAGAAGAGGGCGGCGGCGATGGCGGTTTGGGTGAAGAAGCCAATGGCGAGGATCATGTAGCCGATCTGGCTGATGATGTGCCAGGAAAGGATGCCGCGGATGAAGTTGCGCGAGACGGCCCCAAAGACGCCGAGGACCATGGTGAAAGCAGCCAGCCATGCGAGCAGGAGGTGGAGGGTGTCGAGGTTGTGGGGGAAGACGGTGGCCATCATGCGGATGAGCACATAGACGCCGACTTTGGTGAGCAGGCCGCCGAAGAATGCGGCCAGCGGGGTGGCGAGAATGGGGTAGCTGTTGGGCAGCCAGAAGTAGAGCGGAAAGACGCCGGCTTTGATGGAGAAGACGAGCAGGAGCAGGACGGCGACGAGGGTGACGCGGGGGTCGTCGGACATGTGGCCGGCGCGGGCGGCGATGTCGGCCATGTTGAGGGTGCCGAAGAGGCCATAGACGAGACCGACACCCACAAGGAAGAAGGCGCTGCCGAAGAGGTTGATGGCAAGGTAGGGGAAGGCCTGGCGCACGTCCCAGTCGTCGGACTCGGCGGTCATCAACGCGTAGGAGGCGATAAGCATGATTTCAAAGGCGACGAAGAGGTTGAAGAGGTCGCCGGTGAGGAAGGAGAGGTTGACCCCGGCGATCATGAATTGGAGCAGCGGCAGTCGCAGGGGATGTTCGAGCCGGGTGGGCAGTTCGGCAAAACCGTAGAGGATGGTGCCGAGGGCCATCAGGCAGCAGAAAAAGACCATGATGGCGGAGAGCGGATCGGCGACCATGGCGATGCCGAGCGGCGGGGTCCAATCGCCGCTGGCGAGGACGAGGCGGGTGCCTTCCTTGGCGAGGGTTTGGGTGACCAGCCAGTAGGCGGCGCCGAGTTGGAGGGTGGCGGAGGTGGCGACCACACCGCGGCGCCAGACGCTGACTCCGCCCATCAGCAGGGCGACGACGGCAGTGAGCAGCGGCAGGGCTACGGGAAGGATGACCCAGTTCATGTGTCCTTCTCCAGTTGGGTGGCGGCAGGAGGTTCGGCTGCGGTGGTACTCTGCGCCGGGTCCTGATGATCGCGCGGGTCGTCCTGGAACAACTCGGCGGCGTTGGTGGTGCCGCAATCAAGGAATAGGCGGTAGAGCAGGACCACAAAATATGCGGTGACGCCGAAACCGATGACGATGGCAGTGAGTATCAAAGCCTGGGGCAGGGGATCGACCATGGGCACGACGGGGTCGGTGACAATGGGCGGGTCTTTGTCCACCGGGGAGCCGGACATGGCGAGGATGAAAAGGTTGGCGGCGTTGCCAAGCAGGACGAAGCCGAAGAGGATGCGCACGAAGCTGCTTTGCAGCAGCAGGAAGATGGCCGCGCCGAAGAGAAAGCCGATGAGAATGGCGGTATCAATCGGCATCGCGCACCTCCACGGGGGGTTGGTCGTCGTCGCCGACATTGGGATCGCGGGTGAGATCGGCACTGGAGTCCTCGATCGGCTCCTCCAGCCGCGCGGCGTAACGGCGAATGCCGGGGGCCAGCAGCGCGGGCATGCCGGAAGTCGAGCGGGCCATGACAAATATGATTTTCACACAGATGCCCACCACGACCATGAATACGCCGATGTCAAAGAGCAACGGGGTGCCGAGGTAGAGTTTGCCGAAGAACGGGATGTGCAGGTAGGTGTTGAAGTTTTCGAAGTAGGCACGGCCAAAGAACAGCGGGGCGAGCGAGGTGAGCACGGCAATGCCGAGGCCGATGGTGGCCATGCGAATGGGGCCGAAGCCGAGTTGGGACTCGGCTTTGTCGAAGCCGACGGACAGTCCGTAGAGCAGCACCGCCATGGCGGAGGCCAGGCCGCCGATGAAGCCGCCGCCGGGATAGTTGTGGCCGCGTAACAGCAGGTAAACCGCGAAGATGTTGACGACGAAGAGGAGAATCGACGCCGCGGCGTTGAGCAGAAAGGAACCCGGATTTTTCACGGAGTGTCCTCCCGGAAACGGTTCATGGCGGCATCGTCCTTGTTCATGGTGCGTTCGGCGCCCATGCCCGGCGCACCCAGTGGGCCGGCCGCGCGTTCGGACGCGGTGCGCTTGTAGCGCATGAGCAGGCCGATGCCGCCAAGCACCGCGATCAGCAGCACGGCGATTTCGCCCAACGTGTCCAGTCCGCGAAAATCGACGAGGATGGTATTGACCGCGTTGCTGCCCCCGGCCATTGACACGGTGATGTCGAGAAATGCGGGGCCGATGGGTTCCTCGTGCGCTTCGAGCAGGACCACGATCATTAATAGCGTGACCATGATTCCGGATCCGATGGCGATGAAAAAGGAGACGACTTGGCGCCGGGTCAGGCGGCGATCGGCCTCTTCGCCGAGTTCCGCCGAGCGCGGAAAGCGTCCGAGAAGGATCAAAATAAGAAGGAGGGTGGCGGCCTCAACGAGAATCTGGGTCATGGCCAGGTCGGGGGCGCGGTAGAGGACGTAATAGAAAGTGATGAGGAAGCCCGCGGCCGAGAGCGAGATGAGCTGGGCGGTCCAGCGGCGCAGGAACAATACGCCGATCACCGCCAGAATGATGAGAATGCCGCTGAAGATGCGCAGGAAGTGGAACTCAAGGGAGTGAAAGACGGGCATGTCGAGGCGGTGAAAGCCGTATTGCCAGAAATACACGCCAAGAAAGGCACCGACACACAATACCATGGAACCGGCGACGATCGGCAGGTAGTCCATGGGTTGATTGCCGCGGCTGAGGTTGGTGATGCGAATGGTGAATTTGTTGAAGGCGTAGAGCATCGGTTCCCAAGCGCGGTCGAATTGAATCCAGTGTGGGGCAGCTGCAGGTGTCCATGCGCGGCGGTTGAGGAAGAGGTAAAGCAGCACGCCGAGCACCACCAAGGCGGCGCTGATGCCGAGTTCGGCGTTGAAGCCGTGCCAGAGGTAGAGATTGGCGGTCGGATTGGCCTGCAAACCGGGGACGAAGAGATGGTCGAGCGGGGTATTGAGCAGCGAGGGCACGCAGCCGAAGATCACGGTCAGCGCGGTGAGCAGCAGGGCGGGGTAGTGGACGGGTCGGCCGGGGTCGTGGTAATGGGCACCGACAGCCTCCGGTTCGGGTCCGGTGAAGACATGGAAAAACAGGCGGGCGGCGAATGCGAATTTGAGGACAGTAGCGGTGAGAATCAAGGCGGCGAAAAACCAAGCGATGCCTCCCCGGTCGACGGCTTGGAGGAGGTCGGCGAGCATAAGCTCTTTGCCGATGAAGCCGAGGGTGAAGGGCAGGCCAGCCATGGAGGCAGCGGAGATGGCGCAAACGGCGGCGGCCAGCGGCAGGCGTCGGCGCAGGCCTCCAAGTTGGCGGATGTCGCGAATGCCGGTGGCGTGGTCGATGATGCCGACGGTCATAAACAACGCGGCTTTGAACAGCACGTGGGCGAGGATGTGGACGAGGTCGTATTTGACGCCGATTGCCGAACCCAATCCGTAGTAACCGATGAAGAACCCCAGGGCGCTGACGGTGGAGTAGGCGAGAATGGATTTGAGGTCGGTGGAGCAGAGGGCGAGGTAAGCGGCGAGGCACATCGTGCCGAAGCCGATCACGCCCAGTAGCGGCAGCCAGACCTGGGCTTCGCTGAGGAACGGGTAGGTGCGTCCGCACAAGAACACGCCGAGCTTCACCATCGTGGCGGAGTGGAGGTAGGCGCTGACCGGGGTGGGCGCGGCCATGGCGTTGGGCAACCAAAAGTGGAACGGGAACTGGGCGGACTTGCCGAACGCA
>CAZTYG010000079.1:0-8166 GCA_964617445.1 uncultured Blastochloridaceae bacterium | reverse complement strand
AGATCGGCATCCTGAATCAGCACTACATCTCCCGTCACCTTGCGGAATCCCGTCCGTAATGCCGCCCCCTTGCCCGCGTTTGTTTCATGCCGGAACGCCTTGATCCTCGGATCGGCCGCCGTCAGCCTTGTAATGACCTCGGGCGTCCCATCCGTCGAAGCGTCATCTACCAGCACCAATTCCGCCGCCCCGTCCATCTCCGGACGAGCCAGCACCCGATCCACGGATTTCTCAAGGGTTGGCTCCTCATTGTAAACCGGCATCACCACAGACAGACGCATGCTCAGGAGACTAACGCCGCACAAGCCGGTGTCCAGACCGGGCTACCGCCGATACGCGGCGGGCGTGGCGTTTCCCGCAATCACACAGACAAGCCAAATGGGCAGCCATATCCACGGAAGCCATGCGTGGTGGTGCATGTTGGAAAACAATACCAGGGCGAGCATGGATGTAACCGCTAAAAAGAGAAGCGTGCATAACCCGAAAAGCGGCCGGAGGTCCTTTGTAACCCAGACAAACGCCACGACCAACAGCACGAAATCATACGTCCAAACATAAGGGGAAAGCAGGCATCCGGCGAAAATCGCAGCACCCGCCCACTTTTCAAGAGAGCTGTCCCGCCGTTTGTACCACGCGCAGGCGAACAACACCCCCGACGCAAGGACCAGCGGCAGAAAGGACAGCACCCCCGGATCCCATTCATAGGACCGCACCAGCCATTCCCGCACAACGATCAGCCAGCTGCTTGTCCGCAGCGACATCGGATCGAAGGACATTCCCGCCCACTGCGCGTAGATTTCCGGGCGCCATAGAAGCAGGAAACCGTTGATCAAGCCGAATGCCCCCAAGGCCCCGCCCATAACCTTGCATCCTTCCGTTCTCCACAGAAATGCGGCAAGGACCGCACACAATGGCAGGGTCAGCTGGGGCTTCGACGCAAACGGAAGCAGCCAAAGCGCCGCCCAGAAAAAACTACGGTTGTTCCACGCATGAAAAAAAAGCACCACACTACTGGCCAGCACCAGTGATTGGTTACCCAACGCGAGGCATAAATACGCCGGTCCAAAGCCGACCATCCACAGCCACTGCCAAGGATTACGTTTCACCGCCGCCCTACCACCAGCTAGCGGAACACATACAAACGCAGCCAAACCCAGTAGAAACCACAACGCCGCCGCTGTCTGCAGATTCCATACCAGCACCGGAGCCATCATCACCAGTGTCCAGGGTGGATTCATATACGGCTGTCGAGGTCCATCGCCAGCGTGCAGAGGTCGGCTGTCATAGGGATCAAGCCCCTCCAACACATGATGAAATGCGGTCCAATATGCGGTAAAATCCCGCAATCCTATCCCCCTTTCCACCACCAGAATACCGACTCCCCACAGCAATGCCGCCCCAACCAGTGCCGACAATATCACCATGAATGTCTTCACAATCGGCTGATGGCGAAACCCGCGTCCGGCATCCCGCTGCTCCGTTCCGGCTTTCATCCCCAACTCTGTTCCCTGATCGGGGACGGGAAAAGAATATTTTGCCTTGATCCGGCGCGGATGCGACAATCCGCATTCCGAACTTCCAAGCACTTGAACACCACCCCCCACCCCGCCAACAAACCGGGCGGAGCAAGCGTACTGCCTGTCATCCTTCTCGCCGCCTACACCCTGCTGGGTTGCCTCATCCTGGCAGTGATTGATGTATTTCCTTCGCAGGACGGTCCGCTCCACATACACACAGCCCGGCTCTTGATTGACCGCTGCTTCGGCACCCCCCCGCTCTTCGCCCACCTCCTCGACTACTCCTTCCAACCCGATCCGAATTGGTTCTGCCAGTTTGTTCTGGCGGTCGGGCTGCTGTTCTGGCCTGGCGAGGTGGCGGAGCGCATGATGCTGGCGTCCTATTTGCTGTGCTGGCCGGTATGCCTGATCGGCGGTCTGCGGGCTATCGGGGTGCGCAGCATCTGGCCGGCACTGTTCGCTCTGCCTTTGGTGCTCAACCATTTCGTCTTTCTCGGATTCTATAATTTCGCATGGAGCATTCCCTTCATGTTCCTCGCCCTGTGCCTCTGGTTGAGAGGCATTCAAAACAACTCCGCGTGCTGGCTGGCGGCCGCAAGCGCGGCGTCCGTATTGGTCTATTTCTGCCACATCCTCTCCGCATTGCAGCTGCTGCTGCTTTGCGGCGTGTTCCTCGGCTGGCGGATACTTACCAGGTCATGCAGCGTCGGCAGGATAACGGCCGCTGGCGCGGCGCTGCTCCCCACCTTCTTGCTCTGCGCGGGTTTCCTTCTGCAAGAAAATCCCGGCCCACCGGGCAGCTTTTCCATTGCTTCGCCCATGCCACGGCTTGGAAGTTTGCTCGGCTCCCATTTTCTGATTCCCACAAGCACAGCGGGAATATACGCCGTGACCGTTCCGCTGATGATCCTGGTTCTTTGCGCCCTCTCAGCGGGGCTTCGCTCATCGTTTCAAGCCAAGGAGGGCCGCGCCATTTCCCCCCCATGGCTGCTCTGCCTGACCATCCAACTTTGCCTTGTGCTTCTGGCCCCGGACAGCGCGGCCGGGGGCTCGATGATTGCTATGCGTCTTCCCATTTATGCATGGCTGACAGTCATCGTCATGATCGCTCTTCTCTGGGAATTTATTCCGCTACGAGCCTTTCCCGCGCTGGCAGCGGCGACAGCGGCATTCCTGCTTGCGGGCTTTGCTTGGCGCGCGGTGGTGCTTTCCCAGACCGCCATGAACACAGTCGTTGAATGGTTGCACCATGTCCCCCATGGAGGCACGCTCATGATTTCCAGTCCAAGCAGCGCTCGCCAACATCCACCGGAGACACTTTGGCGCCACCGCGTATTGGTGAATATTCACGGCCGGGTGGCCGACAGCCCCCCCTATGCAATATGCATCGACTCCTACCAGTTTTATGCCCGCGGCTTCCCCATCCGGCTTGCCGGCAAAGCCGGAGACCCATCCCACCGCACGGCACTGGACCCTTACACTTGGATGCTTGACCGCGATTCTTTCACCGGCACAACTGGCATCCCAATCGACTCCTTGCTCTACTTCAAATCCCGGCCGGAGGACATGAATGACGAGGCCTGGGAACACCGGCCATCCACATCCCAGCTTCCGGGCGGCCTTCTGATTCGCCGCCCCATCCCTCTTCCCCCTGCCGCATCCCATTAGTGCCTGACATGCCAACGCGGCCGATGGGCAAAAACGTTCGCCAGCCGCTCCGCCGGGCGGTAATCATGGACATGTTGATGATCCAGCCGAACGAAGCATCGGACAGCCCCGGACATCCTGTCCTGCATATTGGCGTGACCGCCGCCACGCTGACCGGCAACCGTGGCGCGGAGGCGATGTTCCGGGCAGTCGAACACGACCTGCTCCAACGGTTCGGCGATCGCGTGCGGCTTCATTTGCTTTCCTACTCACCGTGCGAGGACCGCCATGAACGCGGCTGCGATGAGCATCCCTCCGTGCACGACGCACGCCCGCTCGCGTTGATGACACGCTGGCTTCCTTCGATGCTCCTGCCCGTCCGCCAGGGGCACCACGAAGCCGTCCGCCCGGATGATGACCGCGCCAAAAACCTGCTCCACCTGCGCCTGATTCTGGATTTGGCCGGGGTCAGCTTCATCGATGGTCGCGAAATTTACCTCCCGTACAACGCGCTTACCCTTCTGCCGTTCATCGCGCACGGCATCCCCGTGGTCAAGTTATCCCAGGCAATCGGACCCATTCGCGGCGGGTGGAACCGCTTCGCCGCCTCCCGCGTGCTACCCCGTTGCCAGCGCATCTTCGCCCGCGGCTCGCGCACTCTATGCCATCTTGAACAGGCGGGAATTGCCGGCGATCAAGTAACACGAGCTGCCGACCTAGCTTTTCTACTGCCTCCTGCCACCCGCTCCACACCGTCGGAGGTGGAATCGGTTGGCATTATCCCCAGCGCGCTGGTTGCCCGGCAGAATCCCGGCTATGCAGGCGTGCTGGAGGACTTCGCGCGGCGCATGGTTGCGGAAGGCCGCACAGTGCGTGTCATCGCACACTCGTGGAAGACGACAACATCGCATCCGCGCAACAACGACCTGCCGCTGGCCCGGCGTATCGCCGCAGCCGCCGGCCTGTCCCCGGATGCGGTGATCGGCCCCGGCCACGACGCCGCCGCTTTGAAATCCGCAATCGGCGGTTGCCGCTGGGTGGTGTGCAGCCGCTTTCACGGCATGATTGCGGCATTGGACTCCGCAGTTGTCCCCCTCGTGGTGGGCTGGAGCCATAAATATCTCGAAGTGCTCGAAGACTTCGGTCTGCAAGACTTGTGTATCGATCACCGCTCCCTGGACGCCGACACCCTGCACGCCGGAGCCATCCGACTGGAACAAAACCATGCCTCCTTGGCCGGGCAAATCCGCAGCCACTTGCCCGCGGTACGCGCCTCCGCCCGCTCGCAAATGGACTGGGTCGCCGAACTGATCCATACTCTTGCCGACGGCGCTGCGCCAAATCGTCCATGAAATCCGCCGCCCCTCCCACCGGCCCCGGCCCCATCGGAGATTACCTCGGTGCGTGGGAAGGCCATGCGACCGATGTGCATATCCGCGCACATGCGGCGTCTGGCGGAGTGGTCAGCGCCGTGCTGATCCACCTGCTGGAACGCGGAACAATCGATGCCGCGCTCGTCTGCTCCAGTAGCTTCGAGGCGGGACGGCTGGATCACCGCATCCACTTGGCGCGAACACGCGGGGAAATTCTCGAAGCCCGCTCCAGCAAATATTTCGACATCCCCGTGCTCAACGGCCTGGCATCCGTGCGGGAGTCCGGCCTGCGGACGGCCGTGGTTGCACTGCCCTCGCAACTGCGCTCCCTGACCATGCGCACTGCCAAAGACCCCGACCTGGCCGCTTTGGTGCGCTTCAAGATCGCACTGTTCTGCGGACACAATTCCCAGGACCAGTTGATCCGCGAAGTCTGGCGGCGCGAAGGCGTTGAGGAGGCCGCTATCCAATCATTTTATTTTCGCCAGGGGCATTGGCGCGGACGCATGGAAATTCTTTTCAAGGACGGCTCCCGCCGTTCCCTGCCATTCCAGAAATTCAGCCATTTCCAAAACCTTCACATTCTCTCGCTCCGGCGCTGCCTGAACTGTTACGACCATATGGGTTTCTATGCCGACCTCTCTTGCGGGGATGTCTGGCGCATGGAAATGAAACGCGAAGAGGTCAAACACTCCCTTTTCCTCGCCCGCACTCCGGTGGCGGCGGCGTGTGTCAACGACATGCTGGAAAACGGTCTGCTCAAGGCCCGACCAGTGGACCGGCGCACTGTCTATCGCAGCCAAATGCGCTCCATCAACTACCACTACACCATCTCCGCCCGGGCGCGCCTGGGCCGTTGGTTCGGCCTGCCGGTAAAGGAACAAATCCGTACCCCTGTGCGCTGGCGCGACCTCGCGGCCGCCGCTATCGTCCTGGCCAATCACCGCGTCTCCGACCATCCCGCGTTGCTTCGAATGTTTATGCGGCTGCCTTTGTGGATAGTCGCCTTCTACCTCTATCTCTTCAAGGCGCTAACCCATTATGAACGTGACGATTACTGAAACCGGCGGACAGTTGCTGCGCTTCTGCCTCGGCAGCGCAACGCTGCTCGCCATCAAGGCCGCGGTAACTGAAATGCTGGCAGCACCACTCGGCCCCTACTCCGCTTACGCCTGTGTGCATGTGCTGGTGTTTTTTCTCTCCTATCTGCTGCACGGACGCTTTACCTTTCGCGGGCAGGGCAGGCCGCCGCGTTTCTGGCAATTTACCCGCGCTGTGCTGGCGTTGAAAGTGGCCGACTATCTGGCCTTCGTCCTGTTGGTGTCCGGCACGGGGTGGCAGGCGTGGTGGTGTGTGCTTCTGGTGTCCGGCGTAATTTTCGCAATCCGTTTCGTAGTCCTGCGCGCGGTGTTCCACCGTGGCGCGTGACCGCAACACATCATCCGAGCCACCTTATTTCATCCCGCGAGCCCGCGCCTCCAATTTTTCCAACAGCATCCGGTTGACCGCGATCAGATCGGCGATGAAGGCAAGCACAGCCATCTGCATGCCTATGCCCATGAGCAAGGCGGCCAGAATCAGCGACTGCACCATGCCTCCCCCGGTGCCGGCGAGATAGGCGAAGACGAAACGCACACCGATGAGAAACCCGGCGACGAAACTCAGCAACGCCAGCATCATGAAAAAGCGGAACGCATGATAGACCGAGAACATGCGCACTATCGTCACCATCGAGCGTAATACGTAATCCAAGCTGCTGCGAACCAAGCGTGACGGCCGCCGCTGACGATTGACCCGAACCGGAACCGAAATCACCGCCATGCGCTTCTGCCCGGCTTGGATCAGCGTTTCCAACGTGTACGTGTAGGCGTTGAAGACATTGATCTGCAACGCAGCCTTGCGCGAAAACGCCCGGAAGCCGCTGGGCGCGTCGGGTATCGGAACCCCGCTGACCGCGCGCACCACCGCACTACCGGCCCGTTGCAGAATTTTTTTGATGGGGGAAAAGGAGTCGATCGCCGTAATCGGCCGCCCGCCGATCACAATGTCCGCATTTCCCTGCAGCACAGGTCCCACCAAGACCTGGATATCATCCGCACAGTACTGGTTGTCGGCGTCGGTGTTGACAATGATGTCGGCACCCAATTCCAGTGCTGTTTCAATTCCGGTCATGAACGCCCTCGCCAAGCCGAGATTGCGCGGATGGCTGACCACATGGGTCACCCCGCAGCGCCGCGCCACGCCCTTGGTGTCGTCCGTGCTGCCGTCGTCCACCACCAGAACTTCAATTTCGTCGAATCCTTCGATTGCACGAGGCAAATCGGCCAAGGTCGCGGCCAGAGTGGCCTCCTCGTTGTAACAAGGAATCTGAATGATCAATTTCATGGCACGCTTTGCTCCGATCCTTGCAGATCACCCGCAGCATCCAAGTCATATCGGCCGAGCCCATTGAAATATAGCCTCCACACCTTCCTGCCAGGATGCTTCTGCATCACCCCCAGGTTGGTTTCTTTCCCCAGATCGTGCACCCATACGATCGGCGCACCATCCAGAACGGGCTCGTTATAGACCCACTCGTGCAAAAGAGATTGTTCAGGCCCGTAAGCGACGAACACCAGATGCTTACCCGACCCGATTCTGTCCACAACCGCACGGCGATCCACCGCCAATGAATGCGGTTGCGCCTCCCACAATTCACGCACATTGGCCACACACAACACCAGCAATACGGCCACCACAGTAACCGACACGACACGGCGTAAACGCCCGCGGAAGATGGTGCCTAAGGCGGCGAGTCCGTACCCCGCCAAAAGAAAAGCCGCTGGCAAAACCACACCCGCATAACGGGCCTGCGCGGATACGGTGAACGAAGTCAGAATCACGAAACCGAGTATCAAGCCTCCGCACCACCAGACCCAGGGATGACGTCTTCCCAAAAACGCTGCCAGACACAATACGCCGAAGTGAGGTAGAAAAAAGCATCCAGCCATCGCAATCCTCAGCCGCTGCCACATTCGGTCCGGCAGGCTCAATGCCGCACGCTCCCGGTGGACACGGTTGCCATACTCGCGTTTAAACCGATCCAACACCGGCCCCATGTCAACACGCCCCGTCTGCTCGCGAAGCGGCTGATTGACGAAATACGGCGTGGTGCTGTACAGCCGCTGATACAGCAAATAAGGGAACGTGGTCGCACTGCCGGTCACTGCGTGGTTGTGCGCCAGGATGAACCCGGCCGCAAGCAATAATGGCAGCGCCGCAATACCGGCAAACTCCATCGGCGGCCCTACTTGATCACGGCGCAGGGCCGCCAACCACTCACAGCCCTTCCAGCCGGCAAGGGGCAGCGCAATCAACAACCCCTCCAACGGACGGCTGATCGCCAGCACCGCAAGACCAAGGCCGAAGCAAATGGCGCGTTTGCGGCTCCATGCGGCACCAGGATGAAGCACCGAGCCGAACAGCAAACAGGCCCCGATCACAGGCATTGAAAATGGCATGTAACTCCGTGCGTAGAAATAGCTCAACGAGCCGTGCAGCAGGATGTAAAACAACACCAGACCCGCCGTCCAGCGGCTGCTGAAAAAGCCGCTCAAGCTGGTCCACATCAAGCCGCGCCTGCTCGGTCA
>CAZTYG010000078.1:0-8184 GCA_964617445.1 uncultured Blastochloridaceae bacterium | reverse complement strand
GGTCTTGCACCGCCCGGGGTTTGTCCTGCCTCCTCGATCACTCTCGGAGCGGTGGGCTCTTACCCCGCCTTTTCACCTTTTCCCGCCGAAGCGGGTAGTTTGTTTTCTGCGACACTGTCCGTCACCCCGGGATGAGCCGGGGTGCCCCCGTTTTCACGGGGCGGGCTGCCCTGCGGTGTCCGGACTTTCCTCTCCCCGTCCACCAAAGTGAACCAAGAGCGATTGCCTGGCCAGATGACAAGGTGCCAGAGCAGACTGAAAAGTCACGCGTGGAAAATCGGAGTCCCCGCGCACGGCGTTGACCCGGCGGCGTTTGTCGGAAGATATGGATACGAAAGCGGAAACTATCAGAGTCGCCCGTTTCCTTCTATACCTCCGAGCACTGCACTGATGAGACGGCCTCTTATGAAACGTCATCGAATTCGCTCGGTTTTCGCGTTTGATCACCATTTCGTAGCCGCCGGGTTTGCAATTTGGCAGGGCTGAAGCGATTCTTGCCCCCGGACTTTTGCGGGATAGCATGGGTGTCCGACGCTCCCGTAGCTCAGTTGGATAGAGCAGCGGATTTCTAATCCGCTGGTCGCAGGTTCGAATCCTGCCGGGAGTGCGCATCCACTTTATGAAACTCGTCGTGGCCATCACCGGGGCAAGCGGATCGTTGTACGCACAACGGCTGTTGGCGCGCCTGGATGTGCCGGAGGTGGCGGAGGCGCATGTGGTGCTCAGTTCCCACGCGCGGGAGGTGGCGGAATGCGAGACCGGGGGACTCGATATCCCTGCGCGATTCCCGGTCCACAATGATCGCGGGATGCAGGTGCCGTTTGTCAGCGGGTCGGCGAAGTTCGATGCGATGGTGGTGGTGCCGTGTTCGATGGGGACGCTGGGGCGGATCGCCCACGGGTATTCGGACAGCACGATCGCACGGGCGGCGGATGTTTTCCTCAAGGAGAAGCGGCTGCTGATTCTTGTGCCGCGGGAGACGCCGTGGAATTTGATCCAGGCGCGCAATGTGGTGACGGTGATGGAGGCGGGGGCGGTCATGCTGCCGGCGATTCCGTCGTTTTACGGTCGGCCGGGCACCGTTGCGGAAGTGGTGGACACAGTGGTGGCGCGCATTTTGGACCATCTGGGGGTGGCGCATGATCTGGGGCACCGCTGGAAAGAGGATGTGGAAGAGTCGCGATGAGCGCACCGCGGTCCGCGCTCGGGCGGTTCGCCGAGTTGATCAAATTCGGACACACGGTGTTCGCGCTGCCGTTCGCATTGATGGCGATGCTGGCGGCGGCGGCGGGTTGGCCGTCGTGGCGGGTGCTGTTCTGGGTGCTGGTGTGCATGGTGGCGGCGCGGACCTCGGCGATGTTGTTCAACCGAATGGCGGACTGGCGGATGGACCGTGCCAATCCGCGCACGGAGGGTCGGCACCGGCTGCTGCCGCTGGCGGTGGTGCGGGGGGCGTGGGTGGTGAGTCTGGCGGTGTTTGTCGGGGCGACCACCCAGCTGAATCTGTTGTGTGTGGTGCTGGCGCCGGTGGCGGTGTTTTTGATTACGTTTTATTCGCTCACGAAGCGGTTCACCTGGGGCTGTCATTTTTTTCTGGGGTTGGCGCTGGCGGCGGCGCCGATGGGCGGATGGGCGGCGGTGACCGGGGAGTTGTGGAGTCCGGTGCCGTGGGTTCTGGCGCTGGGGGTGATGTTGTGGGTGGCGGGCTTCGATATCATTTATGCGTTGTTGGATGTGGAATATGACCGACGGTGGGGGATGCACAGCGTTCCCGCAGATATGGGCCCGGTACGCGCGCGCGCGGTCACCCGCTGGCTGCATGTGACCGCGGCGGTGTGTTTCGCGTTGTTCGGCTGGTTGGCGGGGTTGTCATGGGGTTACGCGGTGGCGTGGCTGTTGGTGGTGCCCGCACTAGTGGGAGAGCAGCGGATGGCTGCGTGTGATGATCCGGTGCGCATCAACCGCGCCTTTTTCCATGTCAACGCGGTGGTTGGCATCCTGCTGGTTCTCGGCGTATGGTGGGATGTTTGCCGGTCATGAATATCCGACTTTTATTGGACAAAGCCGCCGATGGCGGACGCCTCTCCGTGGATGAGGCGGTGGCGGTGTATCATGGCGCGGACATTCACCAACTCGGACGCGCGGCGGACGCGGCGCGCCGCCGGTTGCATGGCGACCGCGCGACGTATGTCATCAACCGCTACCTCAATTATTCCAACATCTGCATTCTGAACTGCCAGTTTTGCGCGTTCGCCCGGAAGAAGCGGGACGCGGACGCCTTCGAGTTGGCGGTCGATGAAATGGTGGAGGCGGCGCGCGCCTCGCTGGTTGACGGGATCACCGAGATTCACATCGTCGGTGGTTTGCATCCCACGCTGCCGTTCTCGTATTACACCGAGATGATCACGCGGCTCAAGGCGTTGGACCCGCGGTTGATGGTGAAGGCGTTCACGGCCATTGAAATCAGGCATCTGGCGGCGCGGGTCCGCAGGACATCGATTCCGGAGACACTGGAGGAGCTGCGCGCGGCGGGGTTGGACGCGCTGACCGGCGGCGGTGCGGAGATATTCGACCCTGCGGTGCGCGACCAAATCTGTCGCGGCAAGGAGACCGCGGAGGAGTGGCTGGAGGTTCACCGATTGTGGCACAAGATGGGAGCCCACAGCACATGCACGATGTTGTACGGCCATGTGGAGACCGTGGAACAAAGGTTCCGCCATTTGGAGTTGTTACGGGCGCTACAGGACGAGACCGGCGGGTTCACCGGGTTGGTGCCCTACGCGTTCGAGCCGGAGAACAACGAGCTGTCGCACATTCCCAGGATCGGTGGGATCGAGGAGTTGCGCATGCTGGCGTTATGCCGGTTGTTCATGGACAGCCTGCCGCATTTGACGGCGTATTGGATCAGCACCGGTCTGCCATTGGCGCAGGTGGCGCTGGGTTACGGCGTGGACGATCTGCACGGGACGATCACCGAGGAGAAAATTTTCCATATGGCCGGGGCGGGCACGCCGGTGGCGGCGACGGCGGCGTTGCTGGAGAAGACGATTCGCGAGGCCGGCCGCACGCCGGTGCAGCGTGACACGTATTACCGGGAGGTGGTGGCGGCGCGGGATGGTAGAGTTCTGGTGGGTTAGAAATCCGGCATTCCGGGACATTCTTTTCACAGCTTCTCAGGGGTCGCGGAGAAGGACGATGGTGGAGCCGTTTTCGCCGGTTGCGCGCGGGGTGATTTTTTCTTGAAGGTTGGTGGTGGGATTTTCGAGGGTGCCGGTGAGTTTGAAGGTGATGGAGGAGAGCCCGTCGGAGCGCGTGGTGAAGGATGCACGGACGGCTTCGGGCAGACGCTCGGCGAGGCCGGGGGAAAGGACCAGCAGGACGTCCATGTCCAGACGGCGGTCGAAGTGGATCGCGCCGGTGGCGGAGAGTTGCAGGGGGGCGGATTTGGCCTCGACGCTGTAAAAGGTAAGGCGCTCGTCGCCGAATTTATAGGTGCCGGTGATGGAGTCGAAGAAGGTCTGGGACAGGTCGGGTTGTTCGAGGATGTCGCCGAGAATGTTGAGGATGCCGAGGCCGGCGAGGCGGGCGCCGCTGATGGTCATGTCACCGGTGCCGGTGGCGCGCGCGGGCTGGCGGAGGTCGCCGCTGATTTGAAAACGCGCGCCGAGCTTGCCATCGATGAGGCCGGAGCGTCCCTGGAGATCGCGCACGAGGGTGGGCAGGTCGATGTCGCGAACGTCGAGTTGGAGGGAGAAGGCGGGGCCGGAGGGACCGAGTTCGAGCCGACCCTGGCCGGTGGTGCGGCCGCCGTGACAGGCGGCAGTAAGGCCCGCGAGTCGCAATTCGTCGCGCTCGTAGGCCAACGGAGATTCGACTTCGGTGAGGGTGAGGTAGGGCCCGAAGCGGAGCAGGCCAACGCCGATGGCCCCATCCGCCTCCAGTGAGCGGGACTTGAGGCCGAGGCGGCCGCGGACGTTGACGGAGTCGGCTCGAAATGTGGTGTCGCCTTGCTCATTGAGGACTTGGACGGAGCCTTCATCGAGAAGGAAGTTTTCGAGGAAAAAGTCAAATCGGAGGAGGCCGCTGTCGAAGGAGAGGGCGGAGGCATCGATATTGTCGAGGCCTTGAAAGGTCGGGGTTTCCCATGATCCGTCGGGGGACTGGCGGAAGACAAGGCTGGGGTTGATGAGGGTGATGTCGGAAAGTTCGATGCGGTTGCGCAACAGCCCCCACGGGCGGTAGCCGAGGCCGACACGGTCGATGGTGATGAAGTTGCCGCCGGATGTGGGGCGATCGGGCGGCGGTTGCGGGCTGAGTTCGAAGCGGCGCAGTTGGATGCCGGTGAGAAGGTTGAGGTCGAGGCGGTCAAAACGGACTTCGCCGCCGAGGCGTTCGGAAGCGAAGGCGCGGATGCGTTCCTGAGTGGCGGCGCTGCCGAGGTAGATGTGGACGGACACCATCGCGCCTGCGGCCAACAAAACGATGGTCAGAACCAAATAAAAGGCTATTTTTTTAAAAATTTTCATCCCATGAAACGACCCGAACGGAGCGTGAGCAACCGCACTTGTATCATCCTGAACCCTTCTGCCAAGGGAGAACGGGCGCGGCATCTGGTGGACCGCATCCGCCGGGCGTTGCCCGGAGTGCATTTGGAACGGACAACGGGGCCGGGCCATGCACGTGAGTTGGCGGCGCGGGCATGTGATGAGGGGTATGAGCGGGTGGTGGCGGCCGGCGGGGACGGCACGGTCAACGAGGTGGTCAACGGCATCGCCGGACGGGAGGTGACCCTGGGGCTTCTGCCGATTGGAACGGTCAATGTTTTCGCGATGGAACTGGGGATACCGCAGGCGGTGGACAAGGCCGTGGAGGTGATCCGCGACGGCGAGGAGCGAGTGGTGGATCTGCCACAGGTGAATGGTCGGCATTTCATCCAATTGGCGGGTGTGGGCCTGGACGCGCAGACGGTGAAAGAGACCGACCTGCAGTTCAAGAAGGCGCTCGGCGCACTCAGTTACGTGGTGACCGCCACACAGGTGGCCGCGCGCAAGGCTCCGCAGTTGGTGGTTCGTCCGGAGGGCGGCAAGACGATGGCCGGTGCGTTTCTGCTGGTGGGCAACGGGCGTTACTACGGCGGCCCGTTCCCGTTTTTTCCGAAGGCCGACCTCAACGACGGGTTGCTGGATGTTTGTGTTTTCGAACGGCTCTCCCACCTGGACATGCTGCGCTACTTTCAGGGGATTCTTACGGGGCGGTTGACCACCAATTTTCCGGACGTGCGGTATTTCAAAACGCCGGTGCTTGAAGTGGAAGCGGAGGAGGATGTTCCGCTGGAGGTGGACGGTGAGCTCCACGGGGCGTTGCCCGCGCGGTTCACGGTAAAACGCGGGGGGCTGCGGGTGCTGACTCCGGCGGCGGGGAAGCGGGCGAAGTCATGAGTTGCGCATCGGAGGAATTCATCCGGGCGCGGGGTCCGGGCCGCCGCTGATGTTCGAGCTTCTCGCCACCGATCCGCATTCCCGCGCCCGGCGCGGACGTCTGCGCCTGCCCCACGGCGTGGTGGAAACTCCGGTTTTCATGCCCGTAGGCACCCAGGCCACGGTGAAGACCACCACCCCGCGCGAACTGGAGGAGATAGGCGCTTCGATCATTCTCTCCAATACCTATCACATGTTGATCCGCCCCGGCATGGATGTGATCCGGAAAATAGGCGGATTGCACCGCTTCATGGCGTGGGAGCGCCCCCTGCTGACCGACAGCGGCGGCTTTCAGGTCTTCAGTCTGGCCAAGCTGGCGCGCATGACCGAGGACGGCGTGCATTTTCAGTCGCATGTGGATGGCACATCCTATTTTCTCGGCCCGCGCGAGGCGGTGGAGCTGCAACGTGAACTGGGATCGGACATCATGATGGCCTTCGACGAATGCCCGCCGTGGCCCTGCGACCGCGATCGGATGGCCGGGGCGGTGGGTCGCACGCTGCGTTGGGCGGAAGATTGCCGCCGGGTGCACGCGGAGCTGCCGGACGGCCCCACGCCGGGGCAGTTGTTGTTCGGCATCGTCCAAGGAGGTTCCCACGCCGACATGCGCCGGGAATGCGCGGAAGCGCTGGTGTCGATGGACTTCCCCGGATACGCCATCGGTGGGGTCAGTGTGGGCGAACCGGAGCCGGAGATGCTGGCGGCGGTGGAAGCGGCAGAACCCTGGCTACCTGCGCACAAACCCCGCTACGCCATGGGTTTGGGACAGCCGAACCAGTTGGTGGAAATGGTGCGACGCGGGGTGGACATGTTCGATTGTGTGCTGCCGACGCGTATTGCCCGCAATGGCACGGCCTACACCCGGTGGGGTACCACCAACCTCAAAAGCGCCCCCTACAAGGACGACCCCGGTCCGATCGAGGAGGGGTGCTCCTGCCCGGCCTGCCGGACCTTCAGCCGGGCCTATATCCGGCACCTACTGAAATCCGAGGAAATACTTGGCTTGCGGCTGGTGAGTCTCCATAATCTGCACTTTTACCTCGGCCTGATGGCGGAGATGCGCGCGCACCTGGAGGCCGGAAGCTTTCGGGAGTGGGCGGATCAATTCCTGGCCAACTACCCCAAATCAACCGAAAACCAACACGATGAACATGTTTGAACTCTCCCCTCTCGCGCAGGTGCCCGCCCAGGAAGGCCCGCCTTTGCTGATCCAATTTTTCCCCTTTTTGATCATCCTTGTGATGTTCTATTTCCTGCTCATTCGCCCTCAGCAGAAAAAAATGAAGGAGCACCGGGCAATGGTGGATGCGCTCAAGAGCGGCGATAAAGTGATCGTCGGCGGCGGTATTCATGGGGTGGTGACCAATTTGAAAGAAGGCGTCATTACCGTGCGCATCGCCGACAGCGTCAAAATCGATGTCGAACGTTCCAGTGTGACTACGGTGGTCGCCGGGACCGGCGACGCTTCCTGAACGACTTTTATGGAATATGGAATGATGGAATGGAAAGGCTGAAAACAATATGAACCTTCTTATCTTTTTTCTGGGCTTCGCTTTTTTGGCGGCCTTCATCTGGCACTTGGCGGCCACCCTCGAACGGGTGCGGCGGTGGTCGGCGCTGACATTGGTGCTGCTGATCTCGGCGGTCTGCGCACTGTCCCTGTTCCGGTTCGACGGCAGCGAGCGTTCGGCGGCGATGCCGTGGCCGGTAAAGATCAAGCCGGGCATCGACCTGCGCGGCGGCACCCAGTTCACCCTGCAACTCGCCGGAGAACCCTCGGAGCGCGCCATGGACCAGGCCGTGGAGGTCATCCGCAAACGCATCGACCCCGGTGGCACCATCGACCCGATCATCCAACCGGCCAGCAATAACCGCATCATGATCCAGATCGCGGGGATCGAGGAGGCCGACAAAGATCGCTATCGCACCCAGCTCCAGCGTGTGGCACGACTGGAATTCCGCATGGTCCATCCGCAGAGTGAGACCCTCCTCCAGAGTTTCAACCGCGGCGAGGGCGAGCTTCCCATCGATTACGAAATCCTGCCCTACTTGGAGCGCGATGAGCGCGGACAATCGGTTCGTTATTCGATGCTCGTGCGCAAACGCGCCGACATGACCGGGCGTTACGTCAGCAGCGCCCGCCGCAGCCTCGACCAACTGCAACGGCCGGTCGTCCTCATCAATTTCGACAGCGAGGGCCAGCGCATTTTCTCCCAGCTGACTGCCGACAATATTGGCCAGCGCATGGCCATCGTGCTGGACAATGAAATTTATTCCGCCCCCGTCATTCGCGGCATCATCACCGGCAGTTGCGAAATTTCCGGCGGCAACATGTCCGCACAGGAGGCCGAGGAGCTGGCCAGTGTCCTTGAGAATCCATTGGAAACGCCGGTACAAATCGTGGACGAGCGCGGAGTGGACCCGACGCTGGGTGCCGCTTCCATCACCTCGGGTTTTCAGGCCTGCCTGATCGGGCTGGCGCTGGTCATGGCTTTCATGATCCTTTATTATCGGACCTCCGGAATTTTCGCCGTTGTCGCCTTGAGCCTCAACATCCTGATCCTGCTCGGCCTGCTGGCCCAGTTTGGTTTTGTGCTCACCCTCCCCGGCGTGGCGGGCATCATCCTCACCATCGGTATGGCGGTGGACGCCAATGTTCTGATCTTCGAGCGCATCCGCGAGGAACTGCGCGTCGGCAATCCCGTGC
>CAZTYG010000077.1:0-8229 GCA_964617445.1 uncultured Blastochloridaceae bacterium | reverse complement strand
TGCTGGCGACGGCGGTGGAGAAGGCGGGGCGGGGATCGCCGGCCATCGTGGTGGTGGGCGCGGTGGCGGCGGCGGAGGTGGCTCCGGCGTGGTGGGAGAAGCGTTCGTTGTATGGAGTAAAAATTCTGGCGACTTGTTCGCGCTCGCAGGCAGGGCGTCTGCGGGACCGGCTGGCACCATTGGGCGCGGACGTGTTCAACTGGCCGGCGTTGGATATTTTTCCGTATGCCAGCGGGGAGCGGGCGCCGACGATGGAGGGTTGGGACTGGATTGTCTGGACCAGCGCCAACGCGGTGCGCCGGACGTTCGAGGAGTGGCGTGGGGATGTGCGCGCTTTGGCGGGAGTCCGGCTGGCGACGGTGGGAGATGCGACAGCGCAGGCGTTGCGCGAACATGGATTGCATCCGGATTGGATGCCGAAGCGGTCGAACGCTGCGGGTTTGGTGACGGAGTGGGAGGACAAGCGTGCGGGGTTGCGGGTTTTGTTCCCTTGTGGAAGGCAGGCGCGTAACACATTGGAACAGGGCTTGGCCGGGTTGGGCCAGCGGGTAGTGCGTTGGGAGATATATGAGACACGTCGCCCGGAGGAGGCGGACGCGGAGAGTCTGCGTGCCTGCATCGAGAGAAACCCGGAGTGGATGCTGTTCACCAGTTCCGGAGCGGTGGACACATTTGCGGAGATGGGCGGGAGTGTGGAGGGTGCACGGGTGGCGTCAATCGGTCCGACGACAAGCCGGACGATCCGGGAGCGGGGGTGGCGGGTGGATGTGGAGCCAGGACGGCCCTCGCTGGAATTGTTGGCGGACGCGGTTGCGGCGGCTAAGGTGTCGTCATGAGCGGCGAGAAGCAACGTGAGCAAGAACGGGAGCGATGCATGGACGAGGGGGCGACGGCTGTGGCGCTGGGGGAATTGGTGGAGGCGGAGGATTGGTATCGCAAAGCGACGGAAGCGGATAGCGGCTCGTATGACGCGTGGCACGCGTTGTCGATGGTGTTGTTGAAATTGGAGCGTTATCCGGAGTCGATCAAGGCGGGGATGAAGGCGGTGGAGATCGATCCGGACGGGCAGATGGCCTACACGAGTTTATCGATCGCCTACGCGCGGAACAACCAGATCAAAGAGGCGGAGGACATGGGCGCCAAGGCGCGGATCATTTCCTGGGGTGGGAAGGTGAGCAAGATGGGGGCGCAACCGGAGCCGTGATCAACCTCTGTCCTCGATGGGGACGAAGGAACGGAGGGCGTGGCCGGTGTAAATCTGGCGCGGCCGGTGAATAGGGGAGCCGCTTTCGGCCAGTTCTTTCCAGTGGGCGATCCAGCCGGGCATCCGGCCGATGGCGAACATGACGGTGAACATTTCGAGCGGGATGCCAATGGCGCGCATGATGATACCGGAGTAAAAATCGACGTTGGGGTAGAGTTTGCGCTCAATGAAATAGGAATCGCGGGTGGCGGTGTCCTCGAGTTTGAGGGCGATGTCGAGGAGGGGGTCGTCTTTGCGGAGAGCGCTCATGACTTCGGCGCAGACGTCGCGGAGGATGCGGGCGCGGGGGTCGAGGTTTTTGTAAACGCGGTGGCCGAAGCCCATAAGGCGTTTGGTTTTGTCACCGCTTTTGGCGGCCTCGATGAAGCGGGAGCCGTCGTCGCCGGAGTTGTGGATGTCCTGGAGCATTTCGAGCACGGCCTGGTTGGCACCGCCGTGTGCAGGTCCCCAGAGGGCGCAGACACCGGCGGCGGTGGAGGCGAAGAGGTTGGCACCACCGGAGGCGACCATGCGGACGGTGGAAGTGGAGCAGTTCTGTTCGTGGTCGGCGTGGAGAAGAAAGATGAGGTTGAGGGCGCGGTCCACGACATCGCGGGCGATGTATTCGTGGTAAGGCTCGGAGAACATCATGTGGAGGAAGTTGGAGCAGTAGGAGAGCTGGAATTTGGGGTGGATGAAGGGGCGGTCAAGTTTCATCCGGTAGGACATGGCGGCGAGGGTCCGGACTTTGGAGATCAGGATTGCGGCGGCGTCGTCAAATTGCTCCAGCTCGCGGTTGCGGTCGTTACTGGCGAGTTCGGGGTAGAAGCATCCGAGGGAATTAAGCATGGCGGAGAGCATGGCCATGGGGTGGGAGTCGTTGGGGAATCCGCTGAAGTGGTGGAACATGCTCTGGTGGATGGAGGCGTTACCGAGAATTTTGGAGCGGAATTTGAGGAGATGCTCGGCGGTGGGCAGTTCGCCGTAAATAATGAGGTGAGCCGCTTCGAGGAAGTTGGAGCGGGCGGCAAGTTCTTCGATCGCATAACCGCGGTAGCGGAGGATGCCTTTTTCACCGTCAATGAATGTGATGGCGCTCTGACAGGAGCCGGTGTTGCCGTAGCCGTCGTCGTAGCAAACATAACCGGAGGCCGCGCGCAGTTTGCGGATGTCCACCGCCATTTCCCCCTCGGTGCCGGTGATGACCGGAAGTTGGTGGGATTTGCCATCAATGGTGATGGAGGCATGGGCGGCACTCATCCGCGATATCCTAGAATAACGGCGATGGATGTGAAAGCCCGGAGAGAGAGCGATTGCAATCAGTAGGGTCGCTGATGCGGGGATGATCCGCTGTGAGCGGTAGAGTGCTTGCGAATGCCGGGGTCATGGGTAGGATTCCAATGTGGCGAAAAAAATGGCTACCGGGGATATCGAGCGGCGCTTGAAAGGCCTACGGCATTGGTCGATGGTCGATGGTCGCTTGCACCGCACCTACAAGTTTCCGAGTTTCGTGAAGGCATTCGCGTTCATGACCGCCGGGGCGATCGAAGCAGAGAAACTCAACCACCATCCGGAGTGGTCGAATGTGTATTCGACGGTGAAGGTTGATTTATCCACCCATGATGCCGGGGGCATCACGGAACTGGACTTTGAGCTGGCAGAACGTCTGGATAGCCACGCCTGACGAAATCCCGGGGAGGTGGGGGTGAGCGCACTGTGAACCAAGGTGGGTCTGTCAACGACGGCTCGGACCGTCGCTACAACGGCGGAGTGGTCGATCACCTGTGGGATGACGCCAGTAGTCAGCCAGATTGTTCTAGGCTCAGGTTGTGGTGCCAGTCGGAGACGATTTCCATGGGGAGGCCGATGACGTTGGTGAGGGAGCCTTCGATACGTTCGATGATATCGGTGCCGTGTTCCTGGGCGGCGTAAGCACCGGCTTTGTCCATGACGTGGACTTTTTTCATGTAAGAGTCGATGGCGGTGCGGTCGAGGGGACGAAAGGTGACCTGGGTGCGGGCGATGGTTTCGTGGATTTCTTTTTTGGCGGGGTCAAGCCATGCGACGCCGGTGAGGACTTCGTGGGTCTTTCCGGCGAGCCATGCGAGCATGGCAGCGGCGTGGTCGCGGTCGGAGGGTTTCCCTAGAAGTCGACCCTCGCAATAGACGACGGTGTCGGCGGCGAGAATGATGTGGCCGGGGAATTGTTTACTGACGGCTTCTGCTTTGCGCCGGGCGTTGAGGCGGACCAGATCGGCGGGGGAGAGATCGGGGTGGGTGGAGTGGTCCCATTCGTCGATTTCCGGTGCGCAGACGTGATGGTGGATGCCGGCGTCGTCGAGGAGTTCCTGCCGCCGGGGGGATGAGGAGGCGAGGACCAGGTTCATGAAGGGATGTCAGCTAGCGATCCGAGGATGGGTCGGAGTTTTTCAATGGTCGCGCTGGGCCATGCCTCACGCGGGGTGAGTATGGCGTGTTGGAGTGCGGTGTGGGCGGCGGTGGTTTCGTGGAGCGGGATTTGGCCGACGGCATGGCGAACGGTGGTGCAGGCGAGTCCGGCGTTGTTGTGGAGGACTTTGACAACATCGGTGACGTTGACTTCGCCCTCGGTTTGGTGCCAGCAATCGAAGTCGGTGACCATTGCGATGGTGGCGTAGGAGATGGCGGCCTCGCGGGCGAGTTTGGCCTCGGCGAGGTTGGTCATGCCGATGACATCGAATCCTTGTTGGCGGTGGAATTGGGATTCGGCGAGGGTGGAAAATGCGGGGCCTTCCATGTTGACGTAGGTGCCGCCCCAATGGCAGACGGCACCGGCGGAAGTGGCGGACTGGAAAAGGATGGTGGCGAGGCGCTCGCAGACAGGTTTGCCGAACGCGATATGGGCGACGATGCCTTCGCCAAAGAAGGTGTGTTCAAGGGAGTTTTTGGTGCGGTCGAAGAATTGGGTGGGGAATAGGAAGTGTCCGGGGAGCAGGTTGTCGCGTAGGGAGCCGACGGCGCTGAGGCTGATGATCCAGCGGACACCGAGTTGTTTGAGGGCGTGAATGTTGGCGCGGTGGGGGATTTCGGAGGGAAGCAGAGTGTGGCCGCGTCCATGACGAGGCAGGAATGCGACGCGGCGGGAGCCGAGAAGACCTGTGCGGATCGTATCGGATGGGGGGCCGAACGGGGTGTCGATGGCGAGTTCTTCGGCGTCTTGGAGGCCGTCGATGTGGTAAACGCCGCTGCCGCCGATGACAGCGACGGGGGTGGGTGCGCCGGGGATCATTCGACGGTAACGGATTTGGCGAGGTTGCGCGGTTTGTCCACGTCGCGTCCGAGGTGGACGGCGGTGTGGTAGCTGAAGAGCTGGAGCGGGATGATATTGAGAATGGGTTGGAGCATTTCGATGGTGGAGGGGACCTCGATGACGTCGTCGGCCAGGCGGTCGAGGCCGTTGTTGCCGGCGGTGGTGAGGGCGATGACGGGTCCGCGGCGCGCCTTGATCTCCTGAATGGTGCTCATGTTCTTGTCGTAGAGGGTGTCGCGGGGGCAGACCATGATGGACGGCGTGGATTCGTCGACCAGGGCGATGACTCCGTGCTTGAGTTCGGCGGAGGGGTATCCCTCGGCATGAATGTAGGAGATTTCCTTCATTTTCAACGCGGCTTCGAGGGCGACCGGGTAGTTGTATTGGCGTCCGAAGAACAACATGCTGGAGGAGTCGGCGTAGCGGGCGGCGAGGTTTTTGATGTTGTTGCTTTGATCGAGTATTTCGGAGACCTGGGAGGGTAGGCGTTCGAGGGCGTCGATGATTTCGAGGCCGGTTTGAGGGGACATGTAGCGCATGCGTCCCAGGAGGATGGTGAGGAGAGCGAAGACGGTGAGCTGCGAGACGAAGGACTTGGTGGCGGCGACGCCGATTTCCGGGCCGGCGTGCATGTAGATGCCTCCGTCGGATTCACGAGCGATGGTGCTGCCGACGTTGTTACAGATGCCGAGCACGCGATAGCCCTTGCGTTGGGCCTCGCGCAGGGCACCGAGGGTGTCGGCCGTTTCGCCGGACTGGCTGACGGCGAAGAAAACGGTGCCGGGGTCGAGTGGACAGTTGCGGTAACGGAACTCGCTGGCGTGATCGACTTCCACGGGCATGTTGGCGAAGGCTTCCAGCATTCGCTCGCCGACCATGCCGGCGTGCATGGCGGTGCCGCAGGCGGTGATGATCATGCGGGAAATTCCGCGGAGCTGCTCGGAGGAGAGATTGAGACCGCCTAGTTTGGCGGATTGTTCCTCGCGGTTGACGCGTCCGCGGAGGGCGTTTTTGATGGCTTCGGGCTGCTCGTAGATTTCCTTGAGCATGAAGTGGGGGAAGTCGCCCTTTTCCGCTGCTTCGGGTTGGTAATCAAGGTGGGAAATTTCGAAGGAGCACTCGTTATCGTCGAGGCGGCTGATGTCGAAGCCGCCCGGGCGCAGAACGACCATTTCGAAGTCCTTGAGATATACGACTTTCTGGGTATAGGGGAGGAGCGCGGGGGCATCGCTGGCGAGGAATTGCTCGTTGTCACCGACGCCGAGAACCAGCGGGCTGCCGCGGCGGGCTCCGATGATGATGCCCGGGTGGTCTTGGTGGATGACGGCAACACCGTAGGTTCCGGTGATTTCGGCCAGGGCAGAGCGGACGGCGAGGATCAGCCGTTCATCTCCGGAGACATCCTGTTTTTCGTAGTGCTCGCCAATAAGATGAGCGAGCACTTCGGTGTCGGTTTCAGATTGGAAAGTGTGGCCCGCAGCGATCAGGACTTCGCGGAGTTCCAGATAATTTTCCACCACGCCGTTGTGAACGAGGGCGAGGTGGCGGGATTGATCGAAGTGGGGATGGGCGTTCTGGTCGTTGGGTTCGCCGTGGGTGGCCCAGCGGGTGTGGCTGATACCGGTATAGGAGGTGTGGTGCTGGGTGCGGAGGAGTTTGGCCAGGTCTTGGATGCGACCGGCTTTCTTCTGGACCAGGATGCCCTCTTCGGTGAGTGTGGCGATGCCCGCCGAATCGTAGCCACGGTATTCGAGGCGTCCGAGGGCGTCGAGAAGGATGGGTTGGGCGTCGCGCGCGCCGGTGTAAGCGACAATTCCGCACATGGTGAGTGTTTTGTTCTAGCCTACGGAAATCGTTCGCGCAAACATTATCCCGTCATGCAAATTCAATCAGTCGAACCGGGGCGTGTCATATCAGTGATTATGGGCGGGGGAGCGGGAACGCGTTTGTTTCCCCTCACCAAGGAACGAGCCAAGCCAGCGGTTCCCTTGGCTGGAAAATACCGGCTTGTTGATATTCCGATCAGCTTGTGCATCAACTCCGGGCTAAAGCGTATTTTCTTGCTGACCCAATATCTAAGTTCGTCGCTCCACCGGCACGTGCAGCAGGCCTACCGGTTCGATGACTACGCGCCGCGCGGGTTCATTGAGATCATGGCCGCGACCCAGCGCGGCGAGGGAACCGGATGGTACCAGGGGACGGCCGACGCGGTGCGCCAGAACATGCACCACTTCAACAATCACAACCACGACTTGGTGTTGATCCTCTCCGGGGACCAGCTTTACCGCATGGATTACCGGTCCATTCTCGCCCACCATACCGAATCCGGTGCGGAAGTGACCGTGGCAACCATCCCGGTGGCGCGCGCTGACGCCCGTTCCTTCGGGATCATGCAGATCGATGAGTCCAGCAACGTCGTCCGGTTCGTGGAAAAACCCAAGGACGAGGAGTTGCTGGATGAATTGCGGATCAATGAAGCCACCCGCTCCCGCCTCAGCAGCAACGCCACCGATCTCTATCTGGCCTCCATGGGGATATACGTCTTCAACCGCCAGGCCCTCGAAGAGGCGCTCAGCGACCTGCAAAAACAGGACTTCGGCAAGGATATCATTCCCGCCATGATCGGTGGCAAAAAGGTTTCTTCTTTCGTATATGAGGGTTACTGGGAAGACATCGGGACCATTCGTGCGTTCTACGAAGCGAACCTCGACCTCACCAGCGCCGTGCCGAAATTCGACTTCTACGACGCCAGTTCGCCGATCTATTCACGGTCCAGAAATCTGCCGCCGACCAAGGTCGAAAACAGCATGGTCAACCGCGCCAGCATCTCCGACGGTTGCATCATTCACGACAGCACCATCGAAGGATCGGTCATCGGTCTGCGTGCACGGATCGCTCCCGGCGTCACCGTGCGTGACTCCATCATCATGGGTTCCGACTATTTTGAAACCCTTCACGACCTCATGCGCAACGAGGCCATGGGCCGTCCCGCGCTGGGGATCGGCGTGGGCAGCTTGATTGAGGGTGCCATCGTGGATAAAAACGTCCGCATCGGGCGGAACGTCACCATCACTGCCAGGGGTAAACACAAGGACGAAAGCGGCTCGTTGTATTACGTGCGCGATGGGATCGTGGTCATTCCGAAGAACACTACCGTGCCCGATAATACCGTGATTTAACCGCCGCCCCCGCGAATTTTATTGCGCCTGCTTGCGGACCGTGATTTGCGAACGTTCGCGCACCCGCAATTGGAGGTCCCCGCGGAACTCATCGACCCTGCCCCGGACTTCGACTTCATTGTCCAACATCTTGCGCAACGACTCTTCAGAGAACGCCTCCGGATCGTCCTCGATAAAAAACACCAGCGAAAGCGACTGTTTGTAATCTTCTGTAAAATTGAGGTAGTGAATGGTCGCGGTGCGATTGACGCCGAAACGTATCGGCATCCCACGGACTAGAACTTCTTTTCCTATCTGGGTGCGCAGGTCTTCCATTTTTAGTGGGTCCCAGATCACTTCCGGAGTGAAGACCACGGGTTGAGCAGGCTGGACCGCAGGACGCGGTGCCGGGGCCGGTGAGGGAGGAGTGGGGGAGGTGCGTGCGGCACTCACGGCGGCTGGAGCAGCAGGTGAACGAACGCACCCTGGAACTGCAGCAGGCCAAAGAAACCGCAGAATCGGCCAATAAAGCCAAAAGC
>CAZTYG010000076.1:0-8280 GCA_964617445.1 uncultured Blastochloridaceae bacterium | reverse complement strand
CAGGAGGACGCCCTCGTCCGCCAGTGCCAACTCGACGGTCGCCACGCCCGCCCCCTCCGCGTGGACCGGGACGAAGACGGGGAATGAAAGGTTCCGTTTCCGCGTGCGCGCTTGCACAGGATGGTGCCGCCGGTATGATGCATTTCCGCTGATGAGTCATCCCATCGACAAGAAACCGCCGTGGCTGCGCGCGAAAGTGCCGTCGGGGGAGAATTACACCAAGGTCAAGGGGTTGGTGCGGGAGAACACCCTGCACACGGTGTGCGAGAGCGCGCATTGCCCGAATCTGGGCGAGTGCTGGAGCCGGGGCACGGCGACGTTGATGATCCTGGGCGATACCTGCACCCGGTCGTGCGGATTCTGCGCGATCGACACGGGGCGCCCGCCGACCACCGATTGGGCCGAGCCGGCACGGGTGGCAGAGGCGGTCCACATCATGCAGTTGCGCCACGCGGTGATCACATCGGTGGCGCGCGACGATCTGGCCGATGGCGGCGCGGAAATCTGGGCGCGCACGATCCGGGCGGTGCGCCACCGCAATCCGAAAACCAAAATCGAGGTATTGATCCCCGACCTCAAGGGCCGCGAACGTGACCTGGATGTGATCCTCGCCGCACGTCCTGACATTTTGAACCACAACGTCGAAACCGTCCCCCGCCTGCACAAATTGGTGCGCCCGCAGGCGAAATACGCGCGCAGCTTGGAGTTGCTGCGGCGCGGCAAGGAGAAGGGCTTTGTCACCAAATGCAGCATGATGCTCGGCATCGGTGAATTCGAGGACGAGATCGATCTGGTCCTGCGTGATCTGGCGGCGATCCGGGTGGATATTCTGACTCTGGGCCAATATCTGCGCCCGACCCCGCAACATCTCCCGGTGGACCGCTGGGTCACCCCGGAGGAATTCGCCCGCTGGAAAGAACGGGCGCTGGCACTTGGATTCGGCGTCTGTGAAAGCGGACCGATGGTGCGCAGCTCCTATCACGCCGACGAGCAATCGGCAAAATATGCCAGTGACAAAAAGGAGACCGCTCCGGCGGAACTCACCGTGGCCGGGCTATCGCCCTCTGCCGCCGCATTCCATGTCTGATTTTGGAGTATCTTGAATCGGGATTACTCCGGCGGCTGGGGTGCCTGAAAATACGGGACCCATGTCAGACCGGAGAGTTTTTCCGCGTTCGGATTGTAAGTCTCCGGGTCCTCGGCGAGTTTCGCACGGTTGACGATCTGGACGTGGCCGTCGCAGAAAAGCACGTGGGCGCGGGCATCGGGATGTGGGTCGCGGCGCGGACCGTGGCGAAAGCTCACCCCTTGGGGCAACACGCCGGGGCGGTGGGCGGCGGTTTCGGTCATGAAAACGGTGGAGGACGGGTCTTCCAGATCGAAGATACGCAGGGCCTGGGAACCGACAGGTGTTTGCAGCCAGCGGTTCATGGCGTAGGTGAAGTAATAACCCTCCTGGCCGCCGTCGTCCGCTGCCGAGGGATCATTCCACACCGGATGGCGCCGCATTTCTTCAGGGGTGAGCTCGGCAAGCGGGCGTTGGGCAATGTAGGCGGGAAGGGTGTTGTACCATGCCCAGGTGTCGTCGGGGCCGGGTTGCGAATTGCCGGGTTCCGGCAGCCGGTTCTGGTTCTCGACTAGGAACAGGTTGAGGGCGATGCCCCATTGACGGAGGTTACCGGCGCTCTGGGCGCGTTTGGCTTCGCGCGCTTTGGATTGCCAATAAGGGATCGAAATCCCGAGCACCACCACCAAGATGACGACGATCCCGATGAGCTCGACGCGGCTGATCCCCCGGATGGCCCGATTGAGGAAGGGTGGTCTCATGGGCTCCATCCTGCCGGAACCGAAGGAAATTCCAGCAGGACCTTTTGGTGTTGCACGGCATCGACGAGAAAATCAAATTCCGCCTGCGGACCCACCGGCTCCAACAGGGAGTCGTCGAGTCCGAGTTCGTTTTTCAGGACCAGGGCAAAAAAGCGCGAGGTGATCAGACGCCCGTCGTTGGCACCCGCGCCGACACGCCGCCACAGGACGTAGTCGTCCCGTCCGGCCAGGGTTTCGATCTGGGCGGCGCCGAGTTTCACGCGGTACAGTGGCGAGGTCCAGGGCAGGGCGTTGTAGAGACGGGCGGCGGAGAGCGGGCCGCGGTCCAGCCCGGCGCGAATGGAGTCGGAGGAATAAAGCACGTAGTCGGCGCCGGGCACAGTGGTCAGCGCGGCCAGGTAGGCGCTAAGTATGCTGTCAGGTTCGACGGCGCTCCTGAGTTCACCCAGCGGACGGTCTGCCCGCTGGATGATGTCGGAAAGACGGTTGATTTCGCCGACAATGGCGGGGTCGGCAGGAGCGACGTTGGCGGTGAGGTGGATGATTTCGGACGGACGCGTGGCGGTCCATTTGCCGTCACGGCGCGCGAGGTCCATGCGGGCGATGGTAAAACCGGAATTGCGGCGCAGAATGTTCTCGGAGACCGGCAGGGGCCAGTCGCCGCGGTCCGGGGCGGGGCCGCTCTCGCGCGGGGAATAGTCGATGCGATGCGCAATGACGGCGTCCACGCCCCACGACTGCAACTGCTCCAGATAGGGCGCGGGCGGGTCCTCGGCGGGCTCGAATTTCATCCAGCTGAAAACGGTGAGGTCGGCCCGTCCGGACTGCAGCATGGGGGCGTAATTGCGCAACGGCTCGACCGGCCCGGCGCCCGGTCCGAACCACATGGGAAAACGGCGCGGCGCGGTTTCCAGCGGAAAATTGCCGTAAAAATTGGGCAGCAGCCGGATGCGGCGACCGTTGCGCTCGATCTCGGCGGAAAACAGCGCGCCTTCGATGGCGTCGTCACCGTCGGGGCGGACGAAAGGAATGAGCACCGGGCATTCGATTTCCGCCAGCACGGATGGGGAGATGTCGGCGTCGAGGTTGCCGAGGAAAACAGCGTCGTATTGGAGGTGGTTGAAGAGACGGGTGACGTTGAGACTGCCCGTGGCGTAGCTGGCGAAGGAGCCGCCCAGGCTGTCGCCGGAATCCAACAACAGGACAGTGGCGCCGGTTTTGGCGGCTTCCGCGCGGACCTGATTCACATAACCGGCCAGATAGGGATAATGCTGGATCGGGGCCAGTCCGCGAAGGTCGAGGGGATAGACATTGCCGCCCATTCGACCGGTGTGGAGGATGATGACCTCGTCTTTCGCGGAAGGTTGGCAGGAGGCGAGTCCCAGCAGCAAAAGCGCCGGGAGCCAGCGGCGGATCATGCAGTGACTCATGGACCAATGGTTAAGCGTGGCGTGTGCCATTTTCATGACAAAGGGAGATTTTTTCCGGTCCACCGGAACGGCGGTCACATTATCAGATTGTCAGGGGATGGCAAATTGGCTAGGGATTAGGGAACCCCAACCGAGGAGAAATTATGTCCGAAGAAACCGCCCAGCCCTCAACCACCGCCGGAACCGACGCCAAAACATGGAACATGCTCTGCCATCTGACTGCCCTTTCGGGATTTGTCACGGGCGGCCTGGGCCTGATCCTCGGACCGCTGATCATTTGGCTGTTGAAAAAACAGGAATTTCCCTCCGTGGACGTTCATGGCAAAGAAGCGCTCAATTTCAATATCACGGTCTTCATTGCCTCGATCGCCCTCACAATCATCGGATTTATCACCTTCGGCATTGGCTTCTTCCTGTTTCCTCTTCTGGGCTTGGCATGGCTGGTTCTTACCATCATCGCCACCATGAAGGCCAACAACGGCGAAGACTACAAGTATCCCTTCAGCCTGAAATTGATCAAATAAGCGCTGCGGAGGCTTATTCGGCAGACCGGGCGTCGTCCATCTGCTCCATCTCCTCCACGATACTGGAGAAGATTTCCTCCATCGATCCTCCCCCCATGAGGATGGCGCCGAAAAACGCGAACATCACGGCGATGGCGATGGCCATCAGCAGGATATAAATGTAACCCAGGATCAAGCCGGCCAGGGCCATATTGGAGGAAGTCGGGTCGGGGTTGTGTTTGATTTGGGCGCGGGCCATGTGGCCGGTGACCACGGCGGCGATCGCGGTGGATACCCCGAATACCCCAAGCAAACAACTCATCGGATAGGTGGCGATCCCCAGGATCATCGAGCTCAGCGCCAGCGGGTTGGTCGTGGAGGGGCCGACGGGAACCGGCGTCGTCGTGCCGGCCGGGGCGGCGGTGGGATGGGCGAACAGTTCGTGGTATGTTTTCCACGCATCCCCGCCCACCGGACAAACCAGGGTGTCGCGGGTGATCTCGCCCGAAGCCAGTAGCGAGTCGAGTCGCTGGCGTGAAACCGGTTCCGAGGGTTGGTTGTCGGTCTTGGCGTAGTAGTAGTTCATGGGGTAATGGGCGTGCCACCCATATCAGGCAGGACAAGGACCAGACGCAAGTTATATCCTCCATCCAACCACTCCTGCAGTTCATGGTTTTGACAGCATTCACTTGTCTAGACGGCCTCTTCGATGGGTCCGCTGATCCCGTCGCTGCGCTCCATATCGGTTTGGGAGTGCGGTGGCAGAGGGCGAAGCCCGGCGACGCCGCTTTGGCTTGCAGGGTGGAGTATGCTCCCTTGCTATGATTGACCCAAGAAGCCGCATTCCGGTCGGCGCGGAGTCCGACCCTCCCATTCATACATCCCGCCTGCGGCGGGATCGTACTGTAGGCCGACCGCTCCGGTCGGCGGAAGAAGCCGGCATCAGCTTGGTGAAGAGGATGGTTATTCCCACAGCATGATCCACCCACCCCCGCGCTGCTCTGCTTGTCCCCGCCGAGAGGCTGGCGGACGCAGGCAAGTTCTGGCATGGTGGGGGGATGGCAACGCGCGTGGAGAGGGATTCGATGGGGGAAATGCAGGTGCCGGAGGAGGCGCTTTACGGGGCGCAGACGGCGCGGGCGGTGGAGAATTTTCCGGTGAGTGGGCGCGGGTTGCCCTTGTCGTTTGTTCACGCGCTGGCGCGGATCAAACAATACGCGGCGTTGACCAATGCGGAGCTGGGCCTGCTGGACGCGGAAATGGCGGACGCCATCGCGCGGGCGGCTGCAGAGGTGGTGGCGGGAAAATGGGACGGGCAGTTTGTGGTGGATGTATTCCAGACCGGATCGGGGACCTCGACCAACATGAACGCCAACGAGGTGATCGCCAACCGCGCGGCCGAACTGCGCGGAGGGCGGCGCGGGGATCACTCGGTTCATCCCAATGATCATGTGAATTTGGGCCAGTCGAGCAATGACGTGATTCCAAGCGCGCTCCATATGGCGGCGCTGGAGTTGCTGCACGGTCGGCTGGAGCCGGCACTGGCGGGGTTGCAGCGGGCACTGGAAGAGAAGGTGCGATTGTTCGACGACGTGTTGAAGATCGGGCGCACCCATTTGCAGGACGCGACCCCCGTCCGGCTGGGGCAGGAGTTCTCGGGTTACGCACGCCAGGTGGAAATGTGCCGGACACGGCTCGCCGCGCTGGGCGGCGAGTTGGGCGAGTTGGCGCTGGGCGGCACGGCGGTGGGCACCGGCCTCAACACACATCCGGAATTCGCCACCCGCACGATCGCCCGGCTGGCGCGGGAAACGGGGCTGCCCCTGCGCGAGGCGGAGAACCACTTCGAGGCACAATCGGCACGAGACGCCTGTGTGCAGGCCTCCGCAACTCTGCGGACCACGGCGGTGGCGTTGTTCAAAATCGCCAATGACATCCGCTGGCTGGGCAGCGGTCCGCGCTGCGGGTTGGGCGAGTTGCGCCTGCCCTCCACCCAGCCCGGTTCCTCAATCATGCCGGGCAAGGTCAATCCGGTGATGTGCGAGATGCTCATGCAAGTGTGTGTGCAGACGGTTGGCAACGACGCGGCTACGGCTTTCGCGGGGTCGCAGGGGAATTTCGAGCTGCATGCCATGATGCCGGTGATCGCACGCAATTTATTGGAATCGGTGGAGTTGCTGGCGGCGGCGGCGGAGGTGTTCCGCCGCCGCTGCGTGGAGGGATTGGAGGCCGACTGTGAGCGTTGCGGGGAGTATGTCGAAAAAAGCCTTGCGATGTGCACCGCATTGGCACCGAAGCTGGGTTATGACCGGGCGGCGCAGATCGCCAAAGAGGCGTATGCATCGGGACGGACGGTGCGTGAAGTGGCGCGGGAACAGGCTGGGCTGGAGGGGGACGAGTTGGACCGCCTGCTGGACCCGCGCGGGCAGACAGGGAGTTGAATCTTCACGGCCTCTTGCCGCCACTGGCGGTCATCCCGCATTCAAACTCGAAACGCGGCAATCGAAAAAACCGCCCTATTCCCCGGCTTGGGTGGCGCGGCGGGCCTGCTCGATTTTTTCGGCGGGGACGCGGCGAAGGTTGCCGGTGAGACCGATTTTGTTGAGCGTCCAAATGGCCCACTTGGTGGGATCGAAGTGCCAGGGTTTGATGCCGTTGCGGTAGTCGTGTTGAAACTCATGGTGAAAGTTGTGGTAACCCTCGCCGAAGGTGAACAGGGCCATGATCCAGCTGTCCCGGGCGCTGCATTTTTTGGAGTAGGGCTGGTCGCCGAGGGCGTGGCAGAGGGAGTTGATGCAGAAGGTGCAGTGCTGGACGGCGACAACTTTGAAGACGCCGGCGATGAGGAAAGCACCGAGGGCGGTCTGCCAGCCACCCCAGAGCCAGCCGATGGCGGTGGGCAGGACGAAGGCGAAGAATGCGCCGATCCAATACCAGTAGCGGTGCTGCCACAGGATAAGGGGGTCTTTTTCGAGGTCTTGGACGTTGTCCATGGGGGGGTGGGGACGGAGTTTGAAGAGAACCCAGCCGATGTGGGAATAGAAGAGGCCCTTGCTGGCGTCGTAAGGGTCGTCGTCGTGATCGGTGTGTTTGTGGTGGCGGCGGTGGTCGGAGACCCAATCAATTGCGGAGTTCTCGAATGCGGCGGCACCAAAGCAGAGGGTGAAAAGGCGGATGGGCATTTTCGCCTGGAACGCCTTATGGGCGAAAAGCCGGTGGTAACCGAGGGTGATGCTCAGGCCGGTAGCGGTGAAAAAGGCCAGGAACAATGCGATTTGAAAAATCCATTCCACCTGAAAATACCAAATATAAAGCGGAATCCCGATGATCGAGATCAGGAAGGTCCCGCCCAAGAAAAAGGTGGTGGGCCAGATGACTCTGTCGAATGGGATGTTGGAGAACATGGTCTTTGGGTTTATGGTTTGGGTGGGTATGAGCCGAACAATACTGCCATGGGCGTGGGGATTGGCAAGTTCGGCATTATGACAATCCGAAGGCGGCTCGGTCCGGTCAGGTCTCGGCGGATTCCGCGGACGCGGCGATTCCGAGTCCGCCCAGCATCACGAACAAACCGATGATTGCGAGCGCCCAGAGGATGGGGACGGCCCAGGGGAGGTTGATAACGAGGGGGTTGAGACCGATCAGGGCGACTACGGTGGACATGCCGGCCCCTTTGGCGGCGATGAGATATCCAAGGATTTCGCGGGGTTTCATACGGGGCACAACATCCCGCAGGGAATGCTGAATGCAAGCCGAAAGTGTTGCAGGGCGGCGGGCGGGACCTATGTTGTGGCGGTGCGGGTGAATCACCAGATCAATGCCGCGGTCGGTTACCTGAACCTGGACATGGCGGATGAAGCGCTGCTGGAATTGGAGGCCGTCGGCCACGAACACCAGGGCGACCCGACGTGCTGGCAGTGCGCACTGCCGTGTTTATCCGCATGAAACGCTGGGAGGAGGCGCTGCAGCTGGCCGTCGTTCTGAGCCGTTTGATCCCCGGTCACATCTCGCCCTACTTGGACATGGCCTTTTGTCTGCATGAGATGAAGCGGACCGCCGAGGCCAAGCAGTGCTTGTTGCACGGTCCGGAGGCGTTGAAACGCAACAGCACCTATTACTACAACATGGACTGTTACGACGCCCAGCTGGGCAACCTGGCCGGTGCCCGCGCTTTCCTCAATCAGGCTGTCAGCATGGACGGCCACTACCGCGAGATGGCCCGCCATGATCCCGATTTGGAGCCGTTGCGCGCCAGCGGGGACCTTTCCCTTCCATGAACGACCTTTTTTTCCAAGCGGCGCTGATTTTGGGCGGGTTCGTCTTGTTGACGGCCGGCGCGGAGGGCTTGGTGCGCGGCGCGGCTAGCGTCGCAGTGCGTGCGGGCATCTCGCCGTTGATCATCGGCCTGACCATCGTTGCGTTCGGCACCAGCGCCCCCGAACTGGTCGTCAGCGCCCAGGCTTCGTGGATGGACCAGGGCGGAATCGCCCTGGGCAATGTCGTCGGCTCCAACATCGTTA
>CAZTYG010000075.1:2156-8403 GCA_964617445.1 uncultured Blastochloridaceae bacterium | reverse complement strand
AGGGGTTTTCACCGTGGTGGGGCCGGAAGGCTCCCGCGACAGCGCCACCTTCGGTGCCGGCCTCAACGCCTTCATCAACGAAACCATCAGCACCGGCCTGGGCTACAACGGCGAAGCCAACGCCGACACCCATATCCACCACGTCAACGCCTCCGTGGAGGTCCGGTTCTAAGCCGGATAAAGAACCGGATATTACAGGAAGGTCGCGAAGGACGGGAAGACAGATGTCAGAGGACGGCGGTCAGCTAAATTTCAAAGCGGTGCGGAGCACCGCAGTCCAAAAAAAAGGAGTTTTATTCGGCGAGGATGATGGTGAGTTTTTTGGGGCCGTGGGCGCCGAGGACGAGGATGCGTTCGATGTCGCCGGTGCGACTGGGACCGGTTTCGAACCAGAGGTTGCCGGGAGGGATGTCGCCGTAGGTGGTGCTGATGTGGCGGAGGGCGGAGAGCATGTCGGGAAGTAGTTGTGATTTTTCGGCGATGACGATGTGGTGAGGAGGAAGGATGGCGAGGGCTCGGCCGCCGGAGGAGGTGGTGGAGCCGAGAACGCTGCCGGTTTGGGCGACGAGGCATTCGCAGGCGGTGAAGCTTGCTTCGCAGGATTCAAGTTGGGCGGGATCGTAGCCGTCGTCGGTTTCGAGGATGCCGCCGTTCCATGATCGGGTGGCTTCGAGGACGAGGGGGTGACGGTGGCGGGCGGCGCGGGTCCAGCGTTCGCGGCGGGCGATGGCATCGAGCGTATCGGCAAGGGCGGCGCGCGGCGTGGTGATGAATTCGGTTTTGAGCAGTTCGCTACGTTCGCGAAAGGCGGCGATCCAGTCGGCGTAGGCGGGACCGATCCGAGGCAGCCACTGGCTGAAGCGGCCGGGGGCGTGTTCGACATCGACGCCTGTGGAGAGCGGATGGGGGCGCGGGGAGCGGAGGGCTTCGCGGATGCGCTGGAAGACGATGGCGCGGTCATCGGTCATGGCGGTCCTTGTGGTGTTGGCTCCACCAATCGGAGAAGCGGTAGGGTGGAGGGTCGGGCAGTTCGCGAAACAGGCTCCATGGGCGGAGCGGGTCGAGGGGGGTGTTTTTGACGAGCAGGTGGAGGGGTTGGAGGAGGAGACCGGCTTGGGAGGCGAGGTGGTAATAACGGGGGTGGCGCATGAGCCATGAGAAGGCGCGAAAGAGGGGTTTTTCCCACCAGACGGATTTTTGGGCGATGCTATTGCGGCGGTTGTGGAGGAGGTGGTGGTGGAGGTCGATTTTTACGGGGCAGGCATCGGTGCAGGCTCCGCAGAGGGACGAGGCGAAGGAGAGGTGCTTCCATGACTGGAGGCCGCGGAGGTGGGGGGTGATGACCGAGCCAATGGGTCCCTGGTAGGTGGTGTTGTAGGTGTGGCCACCGATGTTTTTGAAGATGGGGCAGACGTTGAGGCAGGCACCACAACGGATGCAATGGAGGGCATCACGCTGCTCGGCGTCGGCAAGCAGATGGGTGCGGCGGTTATCCATGATGACGAGGTGGAATTCTTCGGGGCCGTCGGGCTCGCCGGGGAGGCGCGGACCGTGAATGATGGAGTTGTAGCAAGTGAGGTGCTGGCCGGACCCGGAGGTGGCGAGCATGGGGAGAAAGAGGGCGAGGTCATCGAGGCGGGGCAGAAGTTTTTCGATGCCCATGATGGCGATGTGGATGCGGGGGAGCGAGGTGGTGAGGCGGCCATTGCCTTCGTTGGTGCACATGACCATGGCGCCGGTTTCGGCGATGGCGAAGTTGACGCCGCTGATGCCGATATCGGCTTCGCAGTATTTTTGGCGGATGGCGCGGCGGGCGATCATGGTGAGTTCGGCGGGATCGTCGGTGGGTGCGGAGCCGAGTTTTTCCTCGAAGAGGCGGCTGATTTCGTCGCGCTTGAGGTGCATGGCGGGAAAGACGATGTGAAAGGGTGCTTCTTTGCGAAGTTGGACGATGAACTCGCCGAGGTCGGATTCGACGACTTCGAAGCCGTGTTGTTCGAGCGCCTGGCCGAGGTGGATTTCCTCGCCGGTCATGCTTTTGGATTTGATGATGGAGCGGGCGCCGGAGCTGCGCACGATGTCCACGATGTGGTCGCGGGCGCGGGCGCCATCGGCGGCGACAAAAACTTTCGCCCCGCGGGTCTCCATTTTTTCGATGAATGCGGCGAGGTGGGTGTCGAGGTGGTCGATGGTTTGTTCTTTGATGGCGGCGGCCATGGCGCGGGCCTGGTCCCAGGACTGGAAGCGGGCCTTGTTCTCGTCGCGTTTGGTCTCGTAGCCGCGCAGGCAGCGGCGGAGGAATGCGCGGGTGTCGGCGCGTTTGCCGTAGGAGGCGGATTCTTTTTGGAAGAGGGAGGAGAGGGCGGTCATTGGGATGCGAGGACTTCGGCGAGGTGGAGTCCGCGGACGGGGGAACCGTCGCGGCGGAGCATGCCTTCGATCTGCATGAGGCAACTGGCGTCGTTGGAGACAACAAATTCGGAGCCGGTGGCACGGACGGCGCGGCATTTGTCGCCGCCCATGGAGCGGGAGATGTGGGGAAATTTGACGGCGAAGGTGCCGCCGAATCCGCAACAGGTGTCGTTGTCCTCCATTTCGACCAGGTCGAGTCCGCGGACGTTGGCGAGGAGGCGGCGGGGCTGGGAATGGATGCGGAGTTCGCGCAGGCCGTGGCAGCCATCGTGAAAGGTGACTTTGTGCGGAAAGGAGGCGCCAACATCCTCGACGCCGAGGCGGTGGACGAGGAAGTCGGAGAACTCGAAGGTTTTGGCGGCGAGTTCGGCGGCGTCCTGTTGGTGGGGGGAGTCTTTGAACATTTCCGGGTTGAAGACCTTGAGCATGGCACCGCATGAGCCGGATGCCGAGACGACGACTTCGGCATCGCGAAAGATGTCGAAGAGGCGGGCGGCAACTGTGCGGGCCTCGTCCCAATAGCCGGAGTTGAACGCGGGTTGGCCGCAACAGGTCTGGCCGGGCGGGTATTCGACTTGGTGGCCGAGGCGTTCGAGGACTTTCACGATGCTGATGGCGGCACGCGGGTAGTAATGGTCCACGAAGCAGGGGATGAAGAGGGCGATCCGCATCGGCAACAAGATAATACCCGACGGGCGGAGCACAACCGGATTCGACGATCAGGAATCGGGCCAGGGGAGGACGTGCCAAGTGGAGTGGTCGGAGTGGAGGAGGGTGCCGGGTTCGTGGTGGGGACGGCGGAGATAGGCGAGGGCGAGGGTGCCGCCGGTGGGTTGGGGGCAGGCGCGGGTGAGAAAGCCGGCTTCTTGGTCGTCGGCGCGGAGGGTGCCGGACGTGATGCTTTCGCCCAAGGTTCCGGATGTGGCGGGAGAGGAGTCGGATTGGACACGGCAGAGGAGGCGGTTGACCCGGCCGATGCTTTTGATGCGCGCGATGACTTCCTGGCCGATGTAGCAGCCTTTTTGGTAGTTGATGTGGCCGTCCTGGTCGAAGCGGGCTTCGGGGGGGAGGATGCCAGTGGAGAGTTCGGTTTCCCAACGGGCAATGGCGCGGTCGATTTCCATCAATGTGACGGCATCCGGTTCCATGAGCGGCGCGGGCAAAGGTGCCCCTTTGGGCAGCCAAATGTCGCGGCCTTCTTCACGGTAGCGGGAGGATTGGAAAACCATGGCATCGCCGGGCATCGGCGGGAGTTCGGGGCCGGGGAGGTGGTAGATGTCCCAGTCGGCGGAGACGTCGTGGATTTCAACTTCGTCGGCGATGAGGTAGCGGTCAAGGCGGGGGTGGACGATATCTCGGAGGGCGGGGCTGGCGTCGAGGAAGAGGGAGTTGGCGGTTTTGGCGATGCGTAGATCGGCCTGCATTTTGCCTTTGGCGTCGCAGAGGGCGGCGCGGAGGGAGGAACCGACCGGGAGTTTGGCGATGTCGTTGGTGGATTGGCCGTTGAGAAAGCGGACGCGGTCGGGGCCGTCGAGCCGCCAAAGGGCGTGGGCGTGGGCGTGGGAACAGAGGTCGATGGCGGGTTTCAAGACGGGCATGGGCCGAATGATAGGGCAGGGGGTTGATTTGCAAAGCACGGGGAGATGGATTCTGGTTGGTAGGAAGAGGCGGACGTGCGAGGGTGGGTTGGATGTTGATGCCGGAAAAGAACGCGATGGAGGAGACGGGGTCGCTGCGGATCGGGCCGTTGATGATGACGTCGCCGTTGATGTTGTCGCCGATGGCGGGGTTCACCAATCTGCCGTTCCGGGTGGCGATGCGGCGGATGGGGGGCTTGTCGGTGGCGACGACCGATCTGGTGAGCGCGCGCAGTTTGATCGAGTTGAATCCGAAGGCGGTGCGCATGGTATCGACGTGTCCCGACGACCGTCCGCTGGGTGTGCAGTTGTTCGGCGGTCGGGTGGATGATCTGCGGCATGCGGCGCGATTTCTGGAGGACCTGGGGGTTGACATGATCGACATCAATCTGGGCTGCCCGTCGGAAAAGGTGACGCGGAGCGGTGCGGGGGCGGCGTTGATGCAGGACGAGGAATTGACCGAGGAGCTGGTGGGGGCGGTGGTGGACGCGGTGGACCTGCCGGTGACGGTGAAGATGCGCCTGGGCTGGGACGAGGGTTCGATCAACGCGCATGAGATCGCGCCACGGTTGGAGTCGATGGGAGTGGCGGCGGTGGCCATTCACGGTCGGACCAAAGAGCAGGGGTACAGCGGGTGTGTGAATCTGGAAGGAATCGGGGCGGTGGTGCGGTCGGTGCGGCGCATACCGGTGATCGGCAACGGCGATGTTCACAACCATCTGGACGCGCGGAGGATGATCCGGGAGGTGGGTTGTGCGGGGGTGATGGTGGGGAGGGCGGCGCTGCGGGACCCGTTTTTTTTCGCGCAGTCCGCTCGATTTCTGGAGGATGGGACGGAGCCGAAGGAAGTGCCGGTGGCGGCGCGGGTATTGTTCAGCCATTATCATTTTCGGATGGCGGAGAGGTATCTGGGGGTGGAGGAGGCGTGCATCCTGTTCCGCAAGGTGTTAACGGGTTATACCGAGTTTTACGCCGAGAAGGAGCGCTGGCGGGTGCGGGCGCAAAAGCTGGCCGAGGTGGGGGAGTACGAGCGGATGTACGGGGAATTGTCCCCGCAGGACTGGCCGGAGACCTGTCGGCGACCCGCATGCGACCCGGACGAGGTTTGGGAGCAACTGGCGGCCTTGGCGAAAAATTCCGACATCTGCTTGAATCGCGTCGTCGCCGCGGCATAAAGGAACACTCCGCCCATGCTGACGCCCGATGATTTTCAATACGCCTTGGAGAACACCCGTGTGGTTCTCGCTCCGGAGAAGCGGCTGGAGACCTTTGGCACCTCGGTACTCAACTACTATCTGGTGACCGAAGAAATGGACGCGGTGAATCTGTCACGGGTGCGGGAGGGATCGATTCTCGCGGAACGTCCGCAGATCATCTCGCCGGAGAGTTTTGCGAAACTGATGCTGGAGGGTTTTGGTGATCAGGCCCGGAATTACGCCGAGCAGATCAGCCAGCACGGGCAACAGATGGCATTTTTGAAATACGGGTTCACGGTCAAGAAATCGGACATTCGATCCTATGATGTGCATGACAACATGGAGGTGGTGTGCGGAAGAGTGGCGGAGCAGGTGCGGGGCAAGCAGGACCCGCTGGCGGCGGTGCTGGCCGGGGTGGATGACGGCTGGGAGGTGTGCCTGCTCAAGTTCATGCTGGACATGGTAAGCGCTTCGGGTCCGCGGAACTCAAAAGACCTGCGCGACCACGGGCTGCTGTAGCAGCGAAGCGCGCGTCGAAGAGGCCGTCTAACAGATGCATCCCCATCAGAATTTCAGAAAACAATGCTTTTCTTTGCCGGGTGGGGCACTAAACATGATTTTCACTTATGCGTTGGCAGCAACTTCAGCCGGGTTTGCTTTGGAACACGGGATTTCCTCCCGTTAAACTGGTTTTATTGGTTCTGTTGGCGGGGCTTTGGATTCATCCGCAGGCCTTTGGCCAGGGGCCTGCGCGCGCGGGTGTGGAGGTGTTGGAGAACCAGTTGTTGGTGGTTCAAATTCCGAATCGTCCACTGCGGGTGATCGAGGCGAAAATGGTCGAGGTGCAGGATCTGGTGATCGCGGCGCAGGGGCACGACGGTGTTGTGTCGAAAATGCAGAAGGATTTTGTGGTGGCGATGGTCGATGATCTGCCTGAAAGCCTGGATGGACTGGACAATGCGCGGTTGGAGGAGATGCGGGCACGGTTTCTGGAGTTGATTG
>CAZTYG010000075.1:0-2146 GCA_964617445.1 uncultured Blastochloridaceae bacterium | reverse complement strand
ACGGCTGATGAACATGGCCGACAACCTGCCCGAAAGTCTTGATGCTCTGGACGACGTCCGATTGGGTGCGATGCGGGATCGATTTGTGGAGTTGATCGCACAATACAGCGAGGTGGATCGTCTGTTCAGCGAGCGGGTGACGAGGATCACCGATGAGTTGCGCGAGCGCGAGGTGAAGCGGGAGGAGATGCTGGCGAGTGTGGCAAGGATGAAGGCGGAGTTTATGGCCGGGGAGTACAATCCGGACCTGCAATACGACAAAGAGTTCTGGGAGGCCAAACAGGCGAAGGCGGCGGAAATCTTGTCATTGGACCCGGGTTCCCGCGAGGAGGTCGAGAGGTATCTGCAAAACTGGGTGGACCATTTTGAAAAACTCAGGTCCGGGTTCGTGCGACGCGGCGGGGAATGGGTGTCGCGCCAGGCAATCATTGATGAGCTTCAATCCAAAAGGGAACAGGCGTATGTGGATTTCGCCGATGCGGTGCGCGAGGTGCCTTTTGCCACCACGCTGGTGCCGCAAAATTCGATCTTGTTGGCGCTCGGAGTGATGGTGGTGATGCTGTTGACCGTCTTGGTGATGTTTTATCAACTGGCCACCTCCCACGGCGGCACACTGACATTTTCCGGCGGGATCATGATGCTGGTCGGCATTCTAGTGCTGTGTTTGTACGCTTATTTTGGATTTCGTGTGTTCTCCGGGCCGTCGTCGATCTCGGATGTGGACGGCATGAGAATCGCCAACGAGGAGACGGTGGAAAAGGGCGGGCTGTTGCGCGCGTTGTATGTGGCGGCGGATGACATCTCGCCGCGATATATCAATGAAAACGACCATGAGGTGAAGATCGGCGAGGACGAAATCAACGGATTTCTCGCCCAGCGCCTGCGGTTCGAAGCAGCGCATGAACCGGAATTTTTTGACATGGAACACACCGGACTGGCGGTCAAATTCGGCCGGGACGATTTGGTGATTTACGACCAGGTGGTGTGTCTGGGGATGAATTTCGTGGTGGAATACCACATGAAACACCGGCTGATCGAGGACCGCATGGAGCTGACAGGATATCGGGTGGTGTTGGGAAACAGTCCTCTGCCGGGGATATTTTCGAACTACTTCTGGCGGGCCTTCGTCCGGCAAAAAGCGCAACTCCTGCATCAATCCGGCCTGGATGAATATTTTGCAATCGGGGGCGTGGACGAGGGGTTCATCACGTTGAATTTGCGGAGCATTCCGCCCGGTGCCTACCAAGAGGAGCGCCGATGGAACACCGGCGGAAACGGAGTCGGTTCCCGCAGAGGAGCCGGAGGCCATGGAAGTATCACCTGCGGACGGGGATATGCCGGTGGTGGAGGAACAATCGATCCCAATGGAGGCCATCGAATAGGCTGATGGAGTGCGGACCATGACACGTGCCGAGCTGCTTTTGTACCTGGTGGATGTGGCTATTTGCACGGTAGCGTTGCGGATCATTCTGGGGTGGTTATGGGCATATCCGCGTCTGGTGCGGCTGATTCTCACATTGCTGGTGTTGACCGCGGTCGGGGTGCTGATTAGTTTCTTTGAACTGGACTTGGCGGGACTGTTGTTATTTTTGCTGGGTCTTCCGGCGGTGGTGATTATTTTCCTTTCGTTTCTGCCGGAGTTAACCCGCATCTACCAAGCGGCGACGCGGGGCAACCTGTTCCGTCCGCGGGTGTTTCAATCCGAAGAGATGATCGACGCAGTGGCCGAGTCATTGATCCAATTGGCAGAAAAGCGGACGGGGGCGTTGCTGGTGTTTCCCGGGTCGCAAGATGTGGAGGGACTGATCAGCGGCGGCGAGGACCTGGACGCGGCGGTGAATCATTCGCTGGTCCGCTCGTTGTTCGACCCGCATTGTCCACGGCATGACGGGGCGATGGTGATCCGCAACAACCGGATCGTGCGAATCGGAGCGGTGCTGCCGCTGGCGTCGGCGGAGGGGGCGGAGGCGGCGCTGGGCACGAGGCATTTGGCGGCACTGGGCCTGAGCGAACGCTGTGATGCCGATGTGTTGGTGGTATCCGAAGAGCGCGGGACCATCAGCCATGCCCGCGAGGGACATCTGCGGTTGATCGAGCCGCACAACCGGGAAATGATCGAGGAATACCTGTTCAAGGCGCTCGGCGT
>CAZTYG010000074.1:6096-8515 GCA_964617445.1 uncultured Blastochloridaceae bacterium | reverse complement strand
AAATGGGAGGCGATCCGCCCCAAATCCCCCTCCTGAAGGCGGACAAATCCCGGCCAACGGCAGCAATTTCCGCAGCGCTGGCACTGATAAAACACTTGCGGGGTCATGATCAAAAACGTATAAAGCTCGTTCGCTTCGGGGAGCTGTAGCTCAATTGGTTAGAGCGCTGCCCTGTCACGGCAGAGGTTGCGGGTTCGAGCCCCGTCAGCTCCGCATTGTCCCCGATCCGCAGAATATTGCCACTTTTTTGCCGCACAATTTTGCCGAAAGAGTTGCCGACGAGCAGCGGTTTATTTTAGCAGGCCGAGCCGGGCCATGACCAGTTGAAGGTCCTCCCATACCTTGCGCCGCTCGTCCTTGCCTTTGTCCGGGTTGCTTTCCTTGTGCAGCAGGTAGGAGGGATGAAATGTGGGCATGACCGGAATACCTTCGTATTCTTTCCATTGTCCGCGCATCCGGGTGACGGGCGCGGTGGGCAGGGCGAAGAGGCCCTCGAGGGCGGTGGCGCCGAGGGTGACAATGACCTCCGGGCAGATGATGCGCACCTGGCGCTGGATGTAGGGGAGCGAGGCGGCCATTTCATCGGCGGTGGGTTTGCGGTTGCCACGGGCGCCGGGGGGCAGGTCGGGGCGGTATTTGACGATGTTGGCGATATAGACTGCCTCGCGGGTCAGTCCCATGGCCACGATCATTTTGTCCAGCAATTGGCCGGCGCGCCCCACAAAAGGTTCGCCCGCCTCATCCTCATCGCGTCCGGGGGCTTCGCCAATGAACATCAGCCGCGCTCCGGGGTCACCGGTGCCAAAGACCGGTTGTTTGGCCCCGGAGAACATCGCGCGCAGGAGGGTGTCCCCTGCCAGTTCCTCCGCCAGGGCGCGCAAGGCCTCTGATTTATCGCCGTCAAACCGTGGTGGATCCGCAGTGGGCGACGACGGAGGCGGGGCGGAGGTTGTGCGCGGAAGAGTGCGGTTGTCGGGTTTGAGGGCGGCGGCGGGAGCGGACGCCGCCGCGTGTGGGGCCGGAGGGCGGACCTTTCGTAGCGCGTCGATCACATCTGCGGGCAGTTCCACATCCCGTTCACCGAGGTGGTGGAGCGACTCCAGATATTCGACCAGGGTTTGCTGGAGCTGGTTGTTCATGTGAGGGAGGCGGCGGCGAAGTTTTGGAAATCTTCGGGCGGGTCGGCGGTGATTTCAATGGTTTTCCCGGTTGCGGGGTGGGTGAAGGTGAGTTTCCATGCGTGGAGCATCTGGCGGGGGGCCATGGCGGCGGCTTGTTTGCCATAGACTTTGTCGCCAGCCACAGGGCAACCGGCATGGGCGGTGTGGACGCGGATTTGGTGGGTGCGGCCGGTATGCAGCCGCAGTTCCAGCAGCGCGGCCCGTCCGCGGGTTTCGCGCACGCGGTAATCGGTCCGCGCCGTGCGTCCGGACGGATCACGGACGACGGTCATTTTGTGGCGTTGTTGGGCGTGGCGTCCGATGGCACCGTTCCACGTTCCCAATGTGGAACGTGGCGGGGGGCAGACCCAGGCGAGATAGATTTTCTGGGTCATGCGGTCATGGAACTGCGAGGCCAGAGCGCGGTGGGCGGCGTCGTTTTTGGCGGCAATCAATACTCCCGAGGTGTCCTTGTCCAGACGGTGGACGATGCCCGGACGCTCGACGCCGCCGATTCCCGACAGTGTGCCGCCACAATGATGGAGCAACGCGGCCACCAGGGTGCCCTCGCGGCAACCCGCGCCGGGATGCACAGCGAGGCCGGGGGGTTTGTTGATGACAATCACATCATCGTCCTCATGCAGCACGGTCAACGGGATGTCCTCCGGCGTCACGGTATCGGGCACGGGGGCGGGCGGAGTGACCAGAATCTCGGCACCCGTATCCGGTTTGGCGCGTGGTCCGAGCGCCTGCCCGTTGCATTGCACCAACCCCTCATCCATCCAACGTTGGACCGCGACACGACTGACGCCCCACGCATGGGCCAGCACTTGGTCGGGACGACGGCCCGTGTTCCCTTCGTTCCAGACATAACGATGGGTCGGAACTTCATTCATGGCAGTCCAGCATGACCGGGCGGAGAACATGCGCAATCCCGGAACGGAAGGATGGACAGAATTCCGGGCGCTCTGTAAGAGGCCATCGAATGGATCAGGCCAGGCCACGGAGCATGGCGGCCGGAGGTGCCCCGGTGTGACGGGTCACCCAGTGGGAAAAATGAGCCGCGTCCACAAAACCCAGGTCCGCCGCCAATTCCTTCATGGAAGTCCCCTCCCACAACAGCCGCCGCCGGATTTCCGACACAAGGAGATTGTCACGATGGGCGCGCAGCGTCATTCCCAGATGCCGAAGTGCCAGGCGGTCGACCTGCGCCCGCCCGATCCCCGGCGTCTCCCGCCAGCCGGCGTATGGCAGCGGGC
>CAZTYG010000074.1:0-6086 GCA_964617445.1 uncultured Blastochloridaceae bacterium | reverse complement strand
TGCCGCCCGCTGTCGAGCCGAGATCGTATCCAGAATTTGATCCATTCGGGCATCGCCGGTCCCTGGCTCGCCGAGCTCCCAACCGCCGGCCACCGCGAGCGGGGCCAGCAGCCCGGCGAAGCGGTGCAACGCGGACTGCATTCGTGTCCAGTCACCGAATCCCAGACGGCGCTCCGCCAGCGAGCGATGGCCCGGTCCGCCACCGCTCTCGAAGGCCCGCGCCACCTCCGCGGCCGCCCGGCACAGTCCATTTCCCGCCAACGCCGGTCGCGTAATGGGACTGCGCCCGGTGAGCATCGGGCGGTTGTTGCCCCACACCGCGGTGAAATTCAGGGAGACGATCCGGGCATCGGCACTGAAGCGTTGTTCGCGCGGCACACCGGAGGGCAACAGCACCCAACAGCCCTCGTCGAACCGGAGGCGTCGTTCGGCCAAACGCACGAACGCGGCACCCGTGCGTATCCACCACCAGACGTGGTGCTGTTGCAATACGCGCAGGGTTTGGGTCGGACCGGGCAGGCCGCCAGGAACCCCGCGATAAGCGATCACCGGCTCGATCCGCGCCTGCCGCATCAGGACCCATGGCCGTGCCATATCCCTTCCGTCGTCCACGTTCATGAGCAAAATCTACAATCCAGCGGAAGGCCGGACCAGTGAAAAAGTATGGCCGCCACGTCCCGGATTCTTTGCGCTGTTCGTGTCCCCTGCTTCCACTATATTGTGACGGATGGATACGTTGCGCGCGCGTTTGGTGGCAGGTCTGCTGGTTTTCGGCCTGTTGTGCACCAGTGTTTCGGCCTACCTCTTCCACCGCGGCATCCGCGACCGCAATCAGTTGACCGTCGCCGTGGAGGAGGCCCGCCAATTGCGCGAACAAACCCGGCTGATGCGCGGCCAGGTGGAACAGCTGCGCGCGGAGATCGACCGCAACGCCGACATTCTCCAGACCCGGGAACAACAACTGGCCCGTGCCGAGCAGGCCCGACTTGAAATCGAGCGCGAGCGACTCGAACGCGCCGTCAAGGAGCAGAGCCGTGCCGAAAAGCAGGAGCAGGTGCGCGAGCGAATCAGCTTGTTGTTGCGGGCCGACGAGGGGTCGGTATTGCGCGATGGCTCCCGCCTCACCATCCGCCTGTCCAACCAAGTTCTTTTTGAGTCCGGTGAGGCCAACATTCGCGAGGAGGGGCGCGCGGTGCTGACCGCGGTTGGCGAGCTGCTCCGCACCGAGCTTGCCGGTCTGGATATTCTGGTCGAGGGGCACACCGACAATGTCGCCATCGGCGAAGCTCTCCGCCTCCGCTTCGGCGGCAACTGGGAACTCTCCGCCTCGCGTGCCAGCGCCGCTGTCGAATACCTCATCCACGAGGCTTCGATCGACGCCGCGCGCCTCACCGTCATTGGTCGCGCCGACACCCGCCCGCTCGCCCCCAACGATACCCCGGAAGGCCGGGCGCTGAACCGGAGGATCGACATGGTTCTGGACCTGGAGAGCCTGGGTTCGACCGATGCGATGGCGGGTCCCCCGGCCCCTTGAGCAAAAAATTCTCATCGACTTAGCCATCACCGGGGGATATAGATTAGTGATCAAGGTTTAACCGTTCTGAATCCCGTTAAAGGAATCCGCGCTTTCTATTGAGACGCCACACAGTGGTTTGATTCGCCCGCATCCCCCCTCCCTCCCCAGGTGAGACCCATGCTCCCCCTTTCCTCCCAGCCCTCGGTTTGTTGCCGTAATCAGGGTGTAGTCCGCGACCACGGCATCAGCAGGACAGCCATATGAACATCTACGTGGGCAATTTGCCCTTTCGCACCACTGACGACGATCTCCGCACGCTCTTCCAGCCGTACGGCACCGTCACCTCCGCCAAAGTCATCTCTGACCGCGACACCGGACGCTCCAAAGGCTTCGGGTTCGTGGAAATGGCATCCGACGAGGATGCACTCAAAGCCATCGACGCCACCAATGGCCAAGACTTTGACGGGCGCTCCCTCAAGGTCAACGAGGCCCGTCCCCGCGAGGAACGCCCGTCCGGCGGCGGCGGTGGTGGTGGCGGCGGATATCGCGGCGGTTCGCGTCACTGACGTCCAACCGCCCGCGTCCCCGGTCTTCGGACCCGGGGGCTCAGTCTCGTAGCCGCGTTTGAATAACCATGCCGGTAAATCTGGCTCGGCTTGGGGTGGTTTGAAATCAGCCCGCCCGCGCGCCATCGGCAGCGGGTGTGGATAGAACCATCGGCGCATTTCCATGCTTTTGCGCATAGGCATCCCGGATGCCCTGGGTGAATTCCTGCTCGTGGTCCCGGTCCACCAAATTGATGGTGGCCCCGCCGAACCCGCCGCCGCTCAACCGGGCCCCCATACACCCCTCCAAGCCCAGCGCGGTTTCCACCAGGAAATCCAATTCCGGGCAGGAATTCTCGAAGTTTTCGATGGAACTCCGGTGGGACGCGGTCATGAGCACACCGAAATCCTCGATCCGTCCGGCCGCCAGCAGGCCCACCGCCTGCGCCACCCGTTCGTTCTCGCCCACCACATGGCGGGCGCGTTTCAGCGCTTTTTCATCCAGCTCCCCCGCGCGTGCCTCCAGTTCTCCGGAGGTCGCATCGCGCAAAGCCTTTTTGCCCAGTGTCCGCGCCGCCGCCTCACAGGACGCGCGCCGTTCGTTGTATTCCCCGGCCACCAGCGCGTGCTTGACCCCGGAGTGGACGATCACAAACCGTGCCCGCTCCGGCACCGGCAGATGCCGCACCTCCATGCTGCGACAGTCGATGTGGGTCGCGTGCCCCGCCCGGCTCATCAACACCGATATCTGGTCCAGCAGCCCGCACTTCACCCCGGCGTAAAGGTGCTCGGCGGCCTGGCCGACGCGGGCGATTTCCATGTCTTCCATGGCGAAGGGATACATCTTTTGAAGTGCCAGCACCGTGGCAATCTCCACCGAAGCGCTGCTACTGAGGCCCGCGCCGATCGGCAGATTCGAGGACAACGTCATCTCCGCCCCCTCCAGATGAACCCCCCGGCGCAGCAACTCGTGGAAGACCCCGAGCAAATAATTGCACCATGTCATCTCCGTCAACGGCTCCAGGTCCCCCAACGATCCCTCCCATGTCTGGTCCAGGTCCAGGGAATGAAAACGCAGCCGCCCGTCCGGCAGCGGGCTGGCCGTGATTGTCGTCCCCCGGTTCACCGCCAGCGAAAGCACCAGTCCCTCGTTGTAATCGGTGTGGTTGCCCAACAACTCGGCTCTTCCCGGCGCGTAAATGGATACCAGACTCATTCGCTGTCGATTACACCACCCCGTGCCTGATGCACAAGAAAATCACCCGATAGATCAAGCTGTGGGGGACAACTCCCGCGTGAACTGGGGTGAATCCCTTGACAAGCGGGGCGCTCGTCTACAGCCGAATCGGACTGTAGGCCGATCGCACCGGTCGGCGAACATCTGTTGATCCGTCCCCTGCGGGGTCGGTGGCATCAACACCTCGCCGTCTATGCGCGTCTGCGATTTTTTCACACCGAAGAAGCGCGTCTGTTCCGCGCCCTACGCGCCCGCGTCCACCAGCGGGTGAGGATTCTATCCTGATTCGTGGCCGTCAGAAGGTGCCGGTGTCGTCGATGTCTTTGGGGATTTCGAAGTTTTCGCCGCCGGGACGGGCGCGTTCGATGCGTGAGAGGAGTTGGTAGGCACAGGGGGTGATGAAGAGGGTGACGAGGGTGGAGAGGGCCATGCCGAAGATGACGACGGTGGCCATGGGGGAACGGCTTTCGGAGCCGGCTCCGAGGCCGATGAAAACGGGGAAGGCGGCGGCGATGGTGGCCGCCGAGGTCATGAGGACCGGGCGCAGGCGGATGGGGGCGGCGGTGAGCAGGGCTTCGGTGACGCTCAGTCCGCGTTCGGTGCGCATCCGGTTGGCGAATTCGACGATCATGATGGAGTTTTTGGTGACGATGCCGACCAGCAGGATGAGGCCGATGCCGCTGAAGAGGTTGAGCGAGCCGCCGAATATCCACAGGCCGAGGAGGGCACCCAGGCCCGCGGGCACGATGGCCAGGAGAATGGAAATGGGGTGGACCATGCTGTTGAACTGGGAGGCGAGCACCATGTAGCTGAGCAGGATGGCCAGTCCGAGGGCGAGCAACAGACTGCGGCGCGCCTGGGCGAAGGCCTCGGCCTCGCCCTCGAAGAAGAAGGTGTAGCCTTCGGGCAGGATTTCGAGGCAGATGCGCTCGACGGCCTCCAATACCTCGCCTTGCGAGCGGCCGGTGGCGGCGTCACCGAAGATGGAGACGGCGCGCTGGCGGTCGAAGCGGGAGACGGTCTGGACGGTGGGAACGATGTCGAGGCGGACGACATCGGCCAGCGGGATGAGTTCGCCGAAGCCGGTGCGGACCTGGAGATCATTGAGGCTTTCCGGGGTGAGGCGTTGTTCCGGTTCGAGGCGGACGCGCACGTCGTAACGCCGTCCATCGTTGGTGAATTTGCCCGCGCGAATGCCACCGAGGGCGGCGTTGATGGTGCGTCCGATGTTGTCCATGCTGACGCCGCGCAGGGCGGCGGCGGCACGGTCGGGGATGATGCGCACTTCGGGCATGCCAACGCGGTAGTTGTTCTCGAGACCGTCCACCAGGCCCTGCTCTTCCAGCCGCCGGGTGACTTCGTTGGTGAGTTCGGCGAGTTTTTCGTAATCGGGGCCGCGGAGGTTGAAGGCGACGGTGTAGGAGCGTCCGGCGCTGAGGCCGCGAATGGTGACCTGGGGAACCTGGACGCTGAGGTCCGGGATCGCGCGAAGATCGTCGCGCGCGCGCTGCATGATATCGGCCTGGGAAACGCCGGGTCGTTCGGCGCGGGGGACGAGGGTGACGGCGACGAAACCTTCGTTGGTGATTCCGCTGCCGCCGCCGACGGAGAAGAGATAGCGGGCGGTTTCGGGCTGCTCACGAATCCATTGCTCGACGGGGCGGGTCATTTCGATGCTGCGTTCCAGCGAGGAGCCGACCGGGGTGCGCAGGCGGATGCGAAAGAAGCCCTCGTCCTGCGGGGGGACGTATTCGGAGGGCAGGGCGCGCAGGAGCAACAGCACGCAGGGCACGATGATGATGATGGACGCCAGCACCTTGGCTGGGTGGCCCAGGGCGGTGGCGAGCATGCGGCTGTAGGTTTTGCACAGCCAATCGACGAGGCTATGAACGGCGCGGGGCACCGGGCCGGGTTTGTTGTCGCCTGCCAGGAATTGCGAGCAGCGCATGGGGGTGAGGGTGAGCGCCTCGACGGTGGAGAGCAGCACGGCGGCGGAGAGGGTGACGCCGAACTGGAAGAAGAAGAGGCCGATGACACCCTCCATGAATGCGACGGGCAGGAAGATGGCGACCAGCACGACGGTGGTGGCGATGGCGGCAAAGATGATCTGGCGCGAGCCCTGCATGGCGGCGGTGACGCGGTCCTTGCCCATCTGATAGTGCCGAGTGATGTTTTCCAACATCATGATGGCATCGTCCACGACAATGCCGATGGCCAGGGCAAGCGCCAGCAGGGTGAAAAGGTTGAGGGTGAAGCCCATGAAGTAGATGACGATGAAAGTGCCGAGGATGGAGGTGGGGATGGCGAGAAAGATGTTGATGGCGGAAGTCCAGTTGCCGAGAAACAGCCAGCAGATCAGCGTGGTGAGAACAGCGGCGAAAATGAGTTCGCGCTGGGTGAAGCGCACGGAGTCCTCGACGAAGGTGGAGAAGTCGGCGTTTACCTGGATGTAGAAATCCGCGGGCAGTTCTTTGGAAAGGCGTTCGACTTCGGTGCGCAGGAGCCGGGCGACCTCGACCTGGTTGGAGCCGCGCTGTTTTTTTACGCCGAGTCCGAGTCCGCGCATGCCGTTGATGCTGCCAACGCGGCGGACATCGGAGAGGCCGTCCTCGATGCGGGCGACATCGCCGATGCGAATGGTGGTGTCGTAGATGGGCTGGCCGCCGCGGCTGGTGATGAGGATTTGCCCCACTTCCTCCGCGCTGAGTCCCTCGCCGAGGGTGCGAATGTTGAATTCGGTTTCAGGCCCCTCGATGTAGCCGCCGGCGGCCTCGATGTGCTCGGTCCC
>CAZTYG010000073.1:3391-8582 GCA_964617445.1 uncultured Blastochloridaceae bacterium | reverse complement strand
CGTCGTGCAAGATACGCATCAACTCGGCCACGGCGATGGCGGGATGGGTGTCGTTGAGCTGGATGGCCACCCGTTCGGGGAACTTCGACCAATCGCCGCCATCGCGTAGGAAACGGCGGATGATGTCGTGCAGCGAGCAGGAGACGAAGAAATATTGCTGGACCAAGCGCAGTTCCTTGCCGTTTTCGGTGGTGTCGTTGGGGTAGAGAACCTTGGAAATAGTCTCGCCCATGTTCTTGTCGCGCAGGGCGTTGATGAAGCCCCCCTGGTTGAAGGTGGAAAAGTCGAATTCGTTCGGCGATTTGGACTCCCACAGGCGGAGGAAATTGACCGTGCCGGTCTCGTAGCCAGCGATGGGGATGTCGTAGGGGATGCCCAGTACTACTTGGGTGTCCACCCAGCGGGGTTTGTAGTTGCCGCAGGTGTCGAAGATGTTTTCGACCCTGCCGTAGAGCTGGACGGTCTGGGTATATTCCGGGCGTACGATCTCCCAGTTGTCGCCAAACATCAGCCATTGGTCGGCGTGCTCGACTTGGTGGCCGTTGACGAATTCCTGGCGAAAGAGGCCGAATTCGTAGTGGATACCGTAGCCGACGGCGGGGTAGTCATGGGTGGCGAGGGAATCGAGAAAACAGGCGGCGAGGCGGCCCAGACCGCCGTTGCCCAGCCCCATGTCGTATTCCTCATCGCGCAGTTCATTGATGTCGAGGCCCAATTCCTTGAGCGCCTGTTCGGTTTGGTCGTAGATGCCTGAACTGAGCAGGTTGTTGGAGAGCAGGCGTCCGATGAGAAATTCGAGCGACAAATAATAGACACGGCGGACATTTTGGCGGTTGTGGACAGTTTGGGTCCGGATCAGGCGTTCCAACAGGTGGTCCATGGCAACTTTGGACGTCGCGGACCACCAGTCGCGTTTGGTGGCACTCTCCGCATCGCGGGCGAGGCTGTAGGTCAGGTGCTGGAGAATGTGTTGCTTGACGCCATCCACGGTAGCGTCGGCTCGGGATACGGTGAGGGGTATGTTCGTGGACATCAGGAACTCCGGGTTGGGGGTTGTCGCGGGCATTTATGGCAGGTACCATGCCGTGTTGGAATCCGATTCTTTGCCCGCAGGCGGATTCGGAAGCTCTCCAGACGGACGGAATCCGCGCCAGCGTGGAGGGTTGCCGTCACGGGCAACTTTGGTTGGTCCGGTAACTGGGTACAGTCTCCTTCCAAAACAGCCTGAAATCGACACGTCACTTTCACACCTGTGAAAGTGACGTGTCGTGAGATTTCGAAGACCATGCGGGTCTTCAGCACCGAGCTGCCCGCCGACCCCCTTCCGGAAATTCGTCACGCTGTTACGGGGGGGTAAGTATGGATGGGCGATTGACTTAAATCGGCGACAGGGTAATTTCGGCGCGTTTACAAACTATTTACTGATATGCAGAGGCTGGAACCCAAGAACGAGACCAACATCAGTACCATCACCATGGGGCGGCACCAGTTGAAGGTCCAGGTGGAGCCCGCTCTGTCCACCAAGATCGACCAGGCCATCTCCCGCACCCAGACCTTTCTCCGCAGCAAACAAAAGCCCGACGGCCATTGGATCGGCGAGCTGTTGGTGGACACCACGGTCATCTGTGACGTGATGCTCTACATGTATTGGAAAGGGGAGGTGGATGTCGAACGCCAGGCACGGATCGTCAAACACATCCTGGACCGCCAGCAACCCGACGGCGGCTGGAACACCTACTATCAGGGACCGAGCGAGATCAACGCCACCGTGAAATGTTATCTGGCACTCAAGCTGGCCGGATTCACCGCCGACGACCCGGTGATGAAAAAGGCCCATTCGGTGATCCTGCGCCTGGGCGGCATCCCCAAAATGAACACCTACGGCAAGCTCTACCTCGCCCTGTTGGGACTGTTCCCGTGGAAATACCTGCCCATCATTCCCGTCGAAACCATCCTTCTGCCCAACTGGCTCTACTTCAACATCTACGAGCTCTCCTCCTGGACGCGCAACATGTTCGTCCCGCTCTCCATCATCAACCATTTTAAACCCACCCGCCTGCTCCCCCCTGAAAAACAGCTCCACGAGCTGTTCCCCTACGGCACCGAATACATGGACTTCTCGTTGCCGCGCGATCCGAAACTCATCTCTTGGCGCAACTTCTTTCTCAACTGGGACGCCACCCTCAAGTTCGTGGACAAACTTCCTTATAAACCATTCCGCGCCAAGGCCCTGAAAAAGGCCGAAGCCTGGATGCTCGCGCGCGTCGGCGAGGGATCCGACGGCCTTGGCGCGATTTTTCCCAGCATTCTCAACACCTGCATCGCCCTCAAATGCCTCGGTTACCCTGACGACCACCCCGTCTTCCGCAAAAACGAACAACACCTTTTTGACCTCGAAGTCTATGACGAGGAGAACGACGACTACCGGTTCCAGCCCTGCTTTTCCCCGGTTTGGGACACGGCGATCACCAGCGTGGCGCTGGCCACCTCGGGGGTGCCCGCCGACGACCCCCAACTCAGCAAGGCCGCCGACTGGCTCATGTCCAAAGAGGTCAAAACCTTTGGCGACTGGCATGTGAAGAACAAGTTCCCCTACGCCAGCGGCTGGGCCTTCGAATACGAAAACAAGTTCTATCCCGACGCCGACGACACATTCAAAGTCCTGCTCGCCCTGCGCCTGCTGAAATCCTCCGACGAAGAGGAAAAAAAGCAACTGGCCGAGCGCGCCATGCCCTGGGCCATGTCCTTCCAGTGCAAGAACGGTGGTTTCGCAGCCTTCGACAAGGACGTGACAAAAAAATGGCTCGAGCACGTCCCCTTCGCCGACCATAAAGCCATTCTCGACCCCCCGTGCAGCGACATCACCGCGCGCGCCCTCGAATGCATGGGCAAATACGGCTACAAAAACGACCACCCCGTCGCTCGCCGCGCCATCCGCTACCTGCGCAAAACCCAGGAAGAAGACGGCTCGTGGTACGGCCGCTGGGGCGTCAACTATATCTACGGCACCTGGCAGTCCCTGCGCGGGCTGTATTACATCGGTGAGGACATGAACCAAGACTGGATTGTGCGTGGACGCGACTGGCTGGAATCCTGCCAGAACGCCGATGGTGGCTGGGGCGAGACCGTGCAGTCCTACGACGACCCCCGTCTCAAAGGCCAGGGCGCCAGCACCCCTTCCCAGACCGCCTGGGCATTGATGGGGCTGCTCACCTACGAGGACCCCACCCGCCCCAGCATTCAGCGCGCCGCATCCTACCTCACCGCTACCCAGCTCGATGACGGCACCTGGCGCGAGGACCACATCACCGGCACCGGCTTTCCCAGCGTCTTTTATCTCAAATACGACATGTACCGCATCAACTGGCCGCTCATCGCCATCTCCGAGATGCGGCAGCTGATCAAAACCCGCGAGGCCAAAGGTGCCGTCGCCGTATCCGGATGATCTGGTTCGTTTTTCCCAGTAAATTCGAGGCGGAAGGCCTGCTGGCCAATCTCGCCCAACGCAAAACCGCCAAGCTCGACGGCCTCGATGCCTGGACTGGAAAAATTGCCGACAAACTCGAAGCCGGAATTGCCGTCATCGGTATCGGGCCCAAAGCCGCCGCCACCAACGTTCAGAAACTCCTCGAACAAGAGCAGGTCCAGACCCTGATCCTGGCCGGGTTCGGCGGTGCCCTCTCTACCCAGCTCACCCGCGGCCAGATCATCATCGCCAACAACCACAGTAGCGAAGCACTCATCAACTACCTGCGCCTGCTCCCCGGATTCGACCTCGCTTCGGTGTACACCGCCGAACGCTTGGCCGTGGACGCCGAAGAAAAAGCCGAGCTGGCGAAAGAAACCGAGAGTCAGATGGTGGATATGGAGACCTCCGTCGTCGCCCATGTCGCTTCGCATTACGGCGTGGAATTCATGGCTGTCCGTGTCGTCAGCGATCTGGCCGACGAAGCCATTCCCGCCGATGTTCTGGCCCATGGCTACCATGCCGATACCGGCCTGCCTGACCCGCGCGGCATCACCCTCTTCCTGCTCACCCATCCAAACCGCATCAAAGCCTTTCGCAAATTTATGCAGCAACTCCCCCCCTGCCGCGACGCCCTCACCAAATTCCTCCTCGGTGTCGCCAACGAGTTGAGCTGAGAAGCTGTGAAAAATCTCCCGCAACGCCGTCTTTCGGCGGACCAAGCCGCCGCACCTTACTTGGCGTTGGATGTCCGGTGTTGATCCCCCGCAGCGGTCGAATCACCGCGGGTAAGGCGGCAATTCAAACGCGCTGGAGAGCAGCCGCGCACTGTGGGGGCGGTCCACGACCCAGAAAACCTCGACGATGTCGAAGCGCACCGGCGGCGCGGGTGTGTCGCCCAACTCGTGAAGATAGTGATATGTGGTGCGAATGATGCGGCGTTGTTTCGTGCGGGTGACGGTTTCCGCCGGGGCGCCCCACGCGCCTTCGCCACGTGTTTTGACCTCCACCACCGCCAACACACCCTCGTGCCGGCACACCAAGTCCAGCTCGCCCCACGGGCAGGAATAATTCCGGACCAGCACCTTGTAGCCTTGTTGTTTCAAGAATGCCGCGGCGAAGTTCTCGCCCATCCGGCCCCGCCGTTGTTTCTCAGTCTTGCAGGGGGAGGGTAAGTTGAGCCACCGGCGCAAAGGATTTGCGATGTAGCGGGCAGGGGCCGTGGCGATGAAGCGCCGCAAGGTGGGTCTTGGTGCCATAACCTTTGTGCTTGTCGAAGTGATACTGGGGGTGGTCGCGTGCGGTTTGCTCCATGATGCGGTCGCGTGTTTCCTTGGCAAGAATCGAGGCCGCGGCGATGGACGGGCAAAGAAAGTCCCCCTTGACGACGGCGTGACCGGGACGCGCCCAGGGGGGCAGTATGTTGCCGTCGATCAGGTGGTAAATATCGGCGTCCTTTTCGATGGCGGCGCGCAGTTTTTCAAGGGCGCGTCGCATCGCCAGAAAAGAGGCCTGGAGAATGTTGATGCGGTCTATTTCTCCCGGATCGGCCGTTCCCGCCGCCCAGACCACTCCGGGATGCTTCTCCAGCTCGCTGTAGATGGCAGTGCGGCGGGCGCGCCGGAGCAGCTTGGAATCGGTCAGTCCCGCAGGCAGGCAGGAACGGTCCAGCACCACCACTGCGGCGGCCACCACAGGGCCGGCCAGACAACCGCGCCCTGCCTC
>CAZTYG010000073.1:0-3381 GCA_964617445.1 uncultured Blastochloridaceae bacterium | reverse complement strand
GCCTCGTCCACACCGGCCCGCAGCATCGCCCCCGGCGTCAACGAGTCTTCCAGTGTCCAGTCCATGTGTTTCACGGAATCACCTCACGCAAAGACGTATCGGACGCCAAGGAGAAAGTGCATTAGACGGCCTCTTAGGGGCGAACAAGCTGTTCCACCGCCCGTTCCAGCCGCCGCAAGACGCGGTCACGGCCCATGACTTCGAGCATGTGGAAGAGCGAAGGTCCGACAGCCTTGCCGGAAATGGCGACGCGGCAGGGGTGGATGAAATCGGCGGTTTTGCGGTCCTCGCTGGTGGCAAGACTGTGGAGGGTGGCTTCGAGCGCGGTGGCGGTCCATTCGCCGGTGGCGGCGAAGGCGTCGCGCAGACGCGGCAGCCGGGCGGGGGAGTCGGGGTCCTTGAACGTCTTGCGCAGGGCCTTTTCATCGAACGCGTAGTCCTCGTTCACAAACGGTTCGATCCACTCCGGCAGGTCGCGCCCGATTTTGATTTTCTCGCGAATGATACCCAGCGCCCCGGCCAGGTAGGCGGGGTCGGTGTCGGCAGGCAGGGCGTTGCGGGATTCAAGATAGCTGCGGGCGAAGTTCTCATAGGCATCCTTGTCCAGCGCGTCCCAGTATTCGCCGTTGATCCAAAAAAGTTTGTTGAGGTCGAAGCGGGCATTGCTGCGGTTGATCTGGGGCAGGTCGAAGCGCTCGATGACGTCGGCGATGGGTTGAACCTCGCGGTTGTCTTTCGAGGACCAGCCCAACAGACACAGATAGTTCACCACGGCGGCGGGCAGGTAACCCTGGTCGATATACTGGCCGATAGAGGCGCCGTCATCACGCTTGCTCATTTTCGAGCCGTTGGTGTTGAGAATCAGCGGGATGTGAGCGTAGTGCGGCGGGGTGGCACCGAGGGCTTCGAAGAGCGCGAGGTGCTTGGGGGTGTTCGAGAGATGGTCTTCACCGCGAATGACGTGGGTTATGGCCATCTCCAGATCGTCCACCACGTTGACCAGATGGAATACCGGCGCACCGTTGGCCCTGCGGATCACCAGATCAGGGTCGTTGGTGCGGTCGAATTGAATGTCGCCGCAGATCAGGTCATGGACGGTGCAGGGGGTCTTGGGCGTGCGAAACTTTACCGCGCCCTCATCCTCGTAGGCCTTGCCGCTGGACAACAGGCCTTCGATGTAACGCTGATAAATCTCCCCGCGTCGGCTCTGGTAATAGGGGGCATGGTCGCCGATTTCCCCCGTCCCGTCCGGGGTGGGACCCTCATCCCAATCCAGCCCCAGCCAGGACAGACCCTTGAGAATGATGGCCAGTGCTTCCGGCGTGTTGCGCGCGGCGTCGGTGTCCTCGATGCGCAGAATGAGCTTTCCACCGGTATGGCGGGCATAAAGCCAGTTGAAAAGGGCGGTGCGGGCACCGCCTACGTGCAACAGGCCGGTGGGCGAAGGGGCGAATCGAACTCGTACATCACTCATAGAACCGGAGATCAAACCACGAACCCGGTGGCCAAGGCAAAGCAATTTCCCCACCTCAACCCGCCACACCCAGAGCCACACTCCATGTTTTCTCAGTGCTTCAGGTGACGCATGGAGATGTCGTGTTGAAGGTTGTCGGAGAAGCTGGGAAGGACTGGGACTGCGGACGCTGTAGGGTCGGGCAACGAGGGAGGCGCGGGTCAGGGGAGCTGGCGGAGGATAGCGAGGGGGGGATGGCTGGTGACGCCGCGGCCGAGGGCCAGGCCGGCGAGGATGGAGAGGAGGACGGGGCCGAGGAGGAATGTGACGACGAGCAATGGGTCAGGCCAGGGAGGTGCTTCGAAAATCCAAATTGCCATGACAGCGTGGGCGGCGAGGGCGAGGAGAACGCCGATGACGGCAGACAGGAGTCCGAGGGTGGCGTATTCGACAACCAGGATGCCGCGCACTTGGGAGCGGGAGGCACCGAGGGTGCGCAGCAGGACACTTTCGCGGACACGGTCGCCGTGGCCGTTGAGAATGACGCCGGAGATGATGAGGAGCCCGGAGGCGAGGACGAAGCCGGAGAGGATGGTGATGACGCGGGCGATTTGTTCCAGGATGCTGCGGACGGTCTCGAGAATGAGGGCGAGGTCGATGGCGGAGACGTTGGGAAAGTCGCGGACGAGTTCGCGCTGGAGTTGTCCGGATGAAATGCCGACGGGAAGGCGGGTGGTGATGATGTGGAATCCGGGGGCGTCGTCGAGGGCTCCGGGCGGAAAGATCATAAAGAAGTTGAGGTTAAACCGGCTCCAATCGACACTGCGCAGACTGGCGATGCGGGCGGTGACGGGGACGCCGACTATATCGAGGAGGAGTTCGTCGCCGACATCGACGCCGAGATCGGTGGCGAGTTCTTCTTCAAGGGAGACAAGGGTCCAGCGGACGCCGTCGGCATCAGTTCCATGGGTGGGGCCGGCTTGGTCCCACCAACGTCCGGCGATGATGGTTTCGGTGGGGTTGGTGCCAGGGCGGTGGCTGGAACGAAATTCGCGTCGCAACACCCAGCGCGGAACGGTTCCACGCTCATCCAGTTCACGAACCGTCACGCCGTTGACGGCGCTGATGCGCATGGTGATGATCGGAGCGCTTTCCAGGACCGGAAATTGAAGGGATTGCACAAGCTCCGCAACGGGGCCAACCTGATCTTGTTGGACATCGACTAGATAGATACTGGGGCTTTCGGCGGTGGTCGAGGGGGAGATGCGGTGCATGAGCGAGCCGCGGGCGAGGAGGATGGTTAAGAGCAGGAAGGTGCCGAGTCCGAGGGAGAGGAGGAAGAGGAGTGTTTGGTTGTGGGGGCGGTATAAATTGGAGATTCCCTGGCGCAGGAGATAGGGCCATGCGGGGCGGAGGGATTTTCGGGCGGCCCATGTGAGCAGACGGGCGGATGCGGTGAGGACAAGGAAGACCATGGCGAGGGCGAGGGTCATGCCAGCGGCGCGGTCCGGCGGGGCGCCACCGATGATGAGAACGGTGGGCAATACGATGGCGAGGAGGGAGTAAATTGCAAGTTTGGACAGGGACATGCTCCGTATGGGGGCGCGGGCGCTGTCTTCGGCACCGCGCAGGGCGATGGCCGGGGCGACGCGTCGAACGGCGAGCAATGGCGAGAGGGCGAAGACAGCGCAGACCAGGAATCCGGCGGCGGACGCGGCGGTGACGGCGGTCCAGACGGGACGGGGATCGATTTCAAGTGGAAGGGAATCGCGATAGAAGGCCAGCACGCCGCTGTGCAGGGCGACGCCGAGGGCACCACCGATGAGTGCACCAACCAATCCGAGGATGAGTGCCTGGACGAGATAGATGGCGAAGGCGGATGCGGCGGGGCAGCCGAGGCAGCGGAGTACGGCGATGGCGGGCGATGG
>CAZTYG010000072.1:0-8612 GCA_964617445.1 uncultured Blastochloridaceae bacterium | reverse complement strand
ATCACTGCCTACCGCCGCAGCCCCCCGCCCAAACGTCCCTGCTTCTGCTTGATCAAGCAGACCGGCTGCGGCATCGAAGCCGAGGAAATTGCGCTCGAACAACCCGCCGCCGCCAACGACGAGGCCCTGGCCCTTCTCTATGGCCCGGACTTTCTGGAGTGGCATGAGACCTTCTTGGAAAAGTTCCAAGACCGGTGGACGGGCATCACTGTCTTTGAGGGCCCTCCCGGAACCGGCAAGACCTCCTACATCCGCCACCTCATGCGTGTGCTCACCGAGAGCCACCGCTTCTACTTCATTCCGTCGGCCAACTTCGATGTTCTGCGCGAAAGCGAATTCGTTGATTTCTGGGCCGGGGAGCGGCGTGGTGCCGGCGACCGCCGGCTGGTCGTCATCCTTGAGGATGCCGAGTCGGTCCTTGTCTGCCGCCACGACGAGAACCGTAAAGAGGTCAGCGTGCTGCTCAACATCACCGACGGCATTCTGGGCGAATTTCTCCGCCTCCAGGTCATCTGCACCGTCAACTGTGGGTTGGACCAACTCGATCCCGCGCTGTTGCGGCCTGGACGACTGGTCGCCCGCCGCCACTTCGGACGGCTTGCCGCCGATGATGCGCGTAAACTCGCCCAGTCCCGCGGTCTGCCGCCCCCGGAGGACGAACAGGTTTCGCTGGCGGAATTGTTCGGCGAAACCGCCGGATCGCCTTCAACCGGCGGCCCGGTGCGCCGAGTCGGCTTCCAGGTTGAAGAATCATAATCCCACTCCCCAATCAACCGACAACCTGATGGAATCAAAAACGATGAACGCAAAACACCTGCGTAAGCTCGGCATTCCCGAAGGTGCGGCCATCCGGCTGGCACTCGAATGGATACGCCAAGAAATCGACGGCGGAGCCGACCCCGCCGTGCTGCCGGTACGGCTGGCAGGCGTCATCGCGGATCCCGCACCATTGCTTGCCGACCCCGCGCTCGGTGCGTTGGCCTGCGAGCTTTACGCCCCGCCCTTCAAGCAGCGTGCCAAGCCCGCACCCTGGCGTCGGTGGGGTGACGACCTCGAACCCCAGGCCGTTCAACAGTTGGCCAATGCCTGCTCATTGGAAATTGCCGTGGCTGGTGCGCTCATGCCCGACGCCCACCTCGGTTACGGTCTGCCCATCGGCGGCGTGCTGGCCACCGACAACGCCGTCATCCCCTACGCCGTCGGTGTCGATATCGCCTGCCGCATGCGGCTGACCATCTTCGACCGCCCCGCCTCCACGCTGCCCGGCCAGAAGGACCGGATGGCCAATATTCTGGAGGACGAAACCCGCTTCGGCATGGGCTCGGCCTTCGAGAAGAAACGCATCCATCACGTTATGGACGAGGACTGGAGCGTCTCACCTGTCACCAACCGCTTCAAAGACAAGGCATGGTCCCAGCTTGGCACCAGCGGGTCCGGCAACCATTTTGTCGAATTCGGTGCGGTCACCATCGACGGCCCCGGACTCGGTGTGCCGGAAGGTGTTTATCTCGCGCTGCTCAGCCACAGCGGCTCGCGCGGTACCGGCGCACAAGTTTGCAACCACTACAGTCGCATCGCCATGGACCGTCATCCGCGGCTGCCCAAGGAACTGCACCACCTCGCGTGGCTCGACCTGGACACCGAAGCCGGGCAGGAATACTGGCAGGCCATGAACCTGATGGGCAACTACGCGGCGGCCAACCATGAAGTCATCCACAGACACATCGCCAAGAAGGTCGGTGCCGCCGTTTTGCTCGCTGTGGAAAACCACCACAACTTCGCCTGGAAAGAGACCCACGAGATCGAAGGGGAGCGGCGCGAAGTCATCGTTCACCGCAAGGGGGCGACCCCGGCTGGGGAGGGTGTGCTGGGAGTGATCCCGGGTTCCATGGCCGCACCGGGCTTTGTCGTGCGCGGGCGCGGCAACCCTGAATCGTTGCACAGCGCCTCCCATGGAGCGGGCCGTGTCATGAGTCGTCGCAAGGCGCTCGATTGCTTTGCGTGGGGCAACGTCAAGCGCGAACTGGAGGCGGCCGGAGTGGAATTGCTTTCCGCCGGGTTGGACGAAGTGCCCGGAGTTTACAAGGACATCCACCATGTCATGGCCGCCCAGACCGATTTGGTGGAAGTCGTTGCCCGCTTCGATCCCAAGCTGGTGAAAATGGCACCAGCGGGGGAGAAGTCGGAGGATTGATTGCCGATCGCGTGTTTACGTGTGGCAAGGTGGATCAGTGTATGGGAATGACTCCAATGGGAACCGGGATGGGGCGATGAACGACGGCCCGGAGGCCTCCGCTACAACAGAGCTCTGTGCATGACGGGCAACAAAAAACCCGGACGCCTGACGGGGTCCGGGTTTTGGGGAAGAGGAGGTTTTAGTCCTCTTTTTTCGCGGATTTCTTTTTTGCCTTGGGGGCTTCTTCCGCGGCAGGTTCGGCGGGCGTTTCTTCCGCGGTTTTGGCAGCGGTTTTTTTCTTGGTCGGTTTTTGGGGTTCGTCCTCTTCGATCACCGGGGTGATGAAATCGACCCACTCGATGAGGGCCATGTGGGTGGCGTCGCTGCGGCGTTGGCCGAGTTTGAGGATACGGGTGTAACCGCCCTGGCGCTCCTGAAATCGGGGGGCGATATCGGCGAAGAGTTTGCGCACGGCGGTCTCGTCGCCTTTGAGGCGTGCGAGGGCGGTGCGGCGGTTGTGGAGAGTGCCTTTTTTGGCGAGAGTGACGAGCTTCTCAGCGAAAGGACGCAGTGCCTTGGCCTTGGCCAGGGAAGTTTTGATGCGGCTGTGCTGGATGAGGCTGCCCACCATGTTGGCCAGCATGGCGTCCCTGTGCTGGGAGGTCCTGCTGAGTTTGACGGTGCGTTTACGGTGTCTCATTGATTGTTCTCCTGCGTGTCAGGGGGAAGTTCGACCATGCCGGGCTCGAATTTCATGCCCAGACCGAGGCCGAGGGAGACGAGTTTGTCTTTAATCTCATTGAGCGATTTTTTACCGAAGTTGCGGTATTTGAGCATCTCGGCCTCGCTCTTCATGGCGAGGTGGCCAACGGTGGTGATGTTGGCATTGTTGAGGCAGTTGGCGGCACGCACGGAGAGTTCGATCTCGTTGACGCTCATGTTGAGGAGTTTCTTGAGCGCGTTGTCCTGGGTGGCGACCTGCTCTTTGGGCTCCTCGAATTCGACGGGTTCTTTGTCGTAGTTGACGAAGATGTCGAGGTGGTGGCGCAGGATGGCGGAGGCCTGCAGGAGGGCTTCGTCGGGAGTGAGACGGCCGTCGGTCCAGACATCGAGCACCAGCTTGTCGTAGTCGGTGCGCTGGCCAACGCGGGTGTTCTCGACCTCGTATTTGACTTTTCTCACCGGGGAGAAGAGGGAGTCAATGGGGATGACACCGATGGGGGTGTCTTCGGTTTTGTTGTCATCACCGCTGGCGTAGCCACGGCCGACTTTGACTTCGAGTTCGACCTCGAATTTTTGTTTTTTGTCGAGGGTGCAGATGAGTTGTTCGCGGTTGATGATTTCGACACCGGCGTCGAGTTTGATATCGGCGGCGGTGACATCGCCCTCTTTGTTGACACTGAGGGTGAACGAGCGGGGGTCGCGATTGGGAAGCTTGAAGAGGATTTTTTTGAAGTTGAGGACGATTTCCGTGACGTCCTGAACAACCCCGGGGAGGGTGGCGAACTCGTGGAGGGCGCCTTCAATTTTGATGGAGGTGATGGCGGCACCTTCGAGGGAGCTGAGAAGGACGCGGCGCAGGGAGTTGCCGATGGTTTGACCGTAACCGGCCTCGAAGGGCTCGGCGGTGAACCGGGTGTAGGTCGGCGTGAGTGTGGATTCGTCTTTGTCGAGGCGGTTGGGCAGCTCGAATCTGCTGAGTCGGATGGGCATGGGTTGATGTTCCTGTTGGGTGGCCGGGTTTCCCCGCCCCGGCTACGGGCCGGCGCGGGACCAACGGCGTGGTTGTTTTTAGAAGTGGTTTAGCGGGAGTAAAGTTCGACCACCAAGCGTTCGTTGACGATGGGAGCGATTTCCTCACGGGTGGGGATGCGGGCGACGGTGCCTTTGAAAGTGTCCTTATCGAGGGTGAGCCAATCGGGGGCGGGGTTGAGCTGGGAGGCTTCGAGGCTGTTGGTGGCGAGACGGCGGGACTTGGGAACATCGCGAACCTCGACGACATCGCCCTGGCGGCAATTGTAGCTGGCGATATTGACGCGGCGGCCGTTGACGCGGATGTGGCCGTGGGTGACGAGCTGGCGTGCGAGGCGGCGGGTGGTGGCGAACCCGAGGCGGAAGACGATATTGTCCAGGCGGGTTTCGAGGAGTTGGAGGAGGGTTTCGCCGGTGATACCGCGGCGTTGAAGGGCGGTTTCGTAGTAACGGCGGAATTGTTTTTCAAGCACGCCATACATGTGCTTGAGTTTTTGTTTTTCGCCCATGGCGACGCCGTATTCGGATTGTTTGCGGCGGGACTTGGCACCGTGAACGCCGGGAGGGAAGGGGCGGTTTTCGAGGGCCTTGGAGGGGCCATAAATGGGAACGCCGAAACGGCGGCTAACTTTGCTGCGGGGACCTGTGTAACGAGCCATAATATAGATTCCGGTGGGAGTGCTTGGGTTGGGGATGGAGATCAGACGCGACGGGCCTTGCGGAGGCGGCAGCCGTTGTGGGGGACAGGGGTGACGTCGCGAATGGCGGTAACCTCGAGGCCCATGGCCTGCATGGCGCGGACAGCGGACTCGCGTCCGGTGCCGGGGCCTTTGATGCGGACCTCGACTTCCTTGAGTCCGTGGGACATGGCCTGGCGGATGGCGTCTTGGGCGATGACCTGGGCGACGTAGGCGGTGGATTTTTTCGAACCGCGAAATCCGCATTTACCGGCGCTGGACCAACCGATGATGTTGCCGCGGTTGTCGGAGATGGAGACGATGGTGTTGTTGAAGGACGCGGTGATGTGGGCGATGCCATGGGTGATGTTCTTGCTGCCCTTGGCTTTGACGATCTTGGGCTTCTCGATTTCGGCATCGAGGCTGAGGCTGATCGATTCGGGCGCGGGTGCCGCCTCCTCTTTTTTGGGGGCGTCCTTGGACTTGGATTTGGGCGACTTGTTGCCACCCTTGGATTGCTTGGTTGCTTCTGCCATGATCGGTTACCGGTTTAGACTTTGCCCGCTTTGGCGTCCTTGTTGCGAACGACCCCGACGGTTTTACGCGGGCCTTTGCGGGTGCGGGCGTTGGTTTGGGTGCGCTGGCCGCGGACGGGGAGGCCTTTTTTGTGGCGGATGCCGCGGAAGCAGTTGATGGAAGTGAGGCGCTTGAGGTGGCCTTGGATATCGCGGCGCAAGTCGCCCTCGATGATATATCCGTGGTTCTGGATAACCTGGATAATGAGATTGATCTGCTGGCCGGTCAGATCTTTGGCGCGGAGAGCGGGATCGATCTCGGCCTCCTCCATGATCTGTTTGGAACGGGCGGGGCCGATGCCGTAAAGATAGCGGAGGGAGTAAGCAACTTTTTTCTCCCCGGGGATGTCAACACCTAGAATTCTGGGCATAATGGTTCAACCTTGGCGCTGTTTGAGGCGCGGATTTTTTTTATTGATGATATAGACCTTGCCGCGCCGCCGGATGACCTGGCAGTCGGAGGTGCGCCGTCTTACGGAAGCCTTGACTTTCATATGATACTTTTGTTAGTGCGACCTGTTTTGACTTATTGTTGGATGCCAACGATCCGTCCTTTTGACAGGTCGTAGGGCGAAAACTCTACAGAAACTTGAGTGCCTGGCAAGATTCTTATCAAGTCCATACGAACTTTTCCGGCGACTCCGGCGGATACCTGCTTGCCGTTGGCGAGGGCCACGCGGAAACGGTTCCTGGGGAGAGAGCCGGTGACCGTTCCGTTCAACTCGATACGGCCAGCCTCCTGCATGTGATGATCTCCGGTTCGTCGGTGGTGATGTGGATGCTGTGTTCGAAATGGGCGGAAGGTTTTTTATCGCGGGTGACGACGGTCCAGCCGTCGTCGAGAATGCGGACGTCGGGGCGGCCCATGTTGACCATGGGTTCGATGGCGAGGACCATGCCGGATTTGAGCAGCGGGCCGGAACCGGCGCGGCCGTAGTTGGGAATCTGGGGTTCCTCGTGGAGTTTGCGTCCGACGCCGTGGCCGACGAATTCCTTGACCACGGAGTAGCCGCGGGAGGTGACATGTTTTTCGATGGCGTGGCAGATATCGCCGAGGCGGTTGCCGGCGCGGGCTTTTTCGATGCCGGCGAAGAGGGCGGCTTCGGTATGCTGGAGGAGGCGCTGGATTTCGGGGCTGGTGCCGCCGACGCTGGCGGTGGCGGCGGTGTCACCGACCCAACCGTCGAGAATGATGCCGACGTCGAGTTTGACGATGTCGCCGTAGGCGAGGCGGCGACGGCCGCCGATGCCATGAACGACCTCCTCGTTGACCGAGACGCAGATGTGCCCGGGAAATCTGCGGTAGCCGAGAAAGGCGCTTTTACCGCCGAGTTCACGCATGAGGCGGGCGGCTTCGGAGTCGAGGTCGCCGGTGGTAACACCCGGCTCGATCATTGCCAGGAGGGTGTCGAGGATGCCGGCTGCGGCGCGGCCGCTGCGGCGCATGGACTCGACCTCGTCAGGCTTTTTGATCGGGATGGCGGCCATGGTCGTGGGGGGGATCAGCCGATGATAAGACCGGCGGTGATGCCCACGATGACGATGATACCGATGGCGACCAGGAGCCAGACCATGCGGTCCACGGAGACGGACTGGCCCTGGGTGGATGTGGCACCACCGAAGGAGCGTCCGCGGATTTTGCCTTTTTTGAGGAAGCCGTCGTAGTGGCGCTGGAGGAGGAAGGTTTCGGTCTGGCGCATGGTGTCGAGCATGACACCGACGATGATGAGGAGTCCGGTGCCGCCGAAGAACTGGGCGGTGATGTAGGGGACGCCCATGTAACTGCTGACCACGAGGGGGAGGACGGCGAGAACGGTGAGGAAAACAGCACCGGCGAAGGTGAGGCGGGTCATGGATGTGTCCAGGAAGCGCGCGGTGGGTTCCCCGGGACGGACGCCGGGGATGAAGCCGCCATTGCGTTTCATGTCATCGGCGATCTGGGTGGGGTTGAAGACCATAGCGACCCAGAAGTAGGAGAAGAAGAAAATCATGGAACCGGTGAAAATGTAGTAGAGGTTGCCTTCCATGACAGAGCGTGCGATGGAGATGGCGAACGGGCTGTTGGGGAAGAGCAGCTCGACGATGGTGGCGGGAAACATGAGGATGGCATTGGCGAAGATGATGGGCATGACGCCGGCGTAATTCACCTTGAGGGGAAGGAAGGATGAGGCGCCGCCATAGACTTTATTACCGCGGACCTGGCGGGCGTATTGGACGGCGACCTTGCGCATGGCCTGGGTGATCATGATGGTGCCGGCGATGACGGCGAAGAGGAAAGCGATGAGGAGGAGGAGGACCATGGGGCTGAGTGGTTCCTCGGTGCTGCCTGCCGGGGGATTAAAGACGGTCCAACCGGCGAGGAGTCCCGCCGGGAGTTCGGAAACGATGCCGATGGTGATGATAAGCGAGATGCCGTTGCCGATGCCTTTTTCGGTGATTTGTTCCCCGAGCCACATCATGAGCATGGTGCCGGCTGTGAGAGTGACGACGGTGGTGAGGATGAATCCCCAACCGGGGTCGGGCACGAGGGGGCCCATGCGTTCCATGACTTCGGCGATGCCTTGCAGCAGCGGGAAGTTTTCGGGGTTCTGAAAGGTGCGGGCGAGCAGGTAACCTTGGACCAGGCAGAGAATGAGGGTTCCCATGCGGGTGTATTGAGTGATCTTCTGCTGGCCGCCCTCCTCACGGGAGAGTTTATTGAGCGATGGAATGGCGCCCTTGGCCAGCTGCATGATGATGCTGGCGGAGATGTAAGGCATGATGGTCAGCGAGAAAATGGCGCAGTTGCGCAGGGCGCCGCCGCTGAACATGTTGATGAGACCGACGAGGTTGCCCTGCTGCTGCTGTTCCACCACCGTGCGGAAATATTCCGCGAGCACAGCCGGATTGATCCCGGGACAGGGAATGGCCGCACCGATACGCGCGACCACCAAAAGCGCCAGCGTGAAGATAATGCGCTGGCGGAGTTCGGGGATTTTGAAGCTGTTTACAAAGGCGGAGAACATGGTGATTTTCGATTGCCGATTTTCGATTTACGATTGATCCGCTCGGACCCGGAACACAAAATGCAGAACCCGTCGGTTCAGGCCTTGATGAGTTCGAGGGTGCCGCCGGCTTTGGCCACTTTTTCTTCAGCGCTTTTGCTGGCGGCGTGGACGACAACGGTGAGTTTTTTGGTGAGTTCGCCGGTGCCGAGGAGTTTGATGCCGTCCCAATTGCCGGTGACCAGGCGTTTGGCGCGGAGGGCGGTCTCATCGACGCGGTCGCCGTCATTGAAAGCGGCATCGAGTGCGGCGAGGTTGACGGGGGCGCGGAGGGTGTGGAAGTTTTTGTTATTGAATCCGCGTTTGGGCAGGCGGCGGTGAAGGGGCATCTGGCCGCCTTCGAAGCCGGGGCGGACGGAGCCGCCGGAGCGGGCTTTCTGGCCTTTGT
>CAZTYG010000071.1:0-8674 GCA_964617445.1 uncultured Blastochloridaceae bacterium | reverse complement strand
GCTGAGATTGAACCGGCGTTGGTGCCTCAGCCGCAGATGCCCCCCCAGCACCATCAACATCCCCACCTCGCTGATCCCCTGCGATTGCAACTGATGATAAATCCGCAGCGTTCGCGACGCGTCACCGCCGGTCACTGCGTCATTCAACTCCCAGATCAACAACTCCCGCGTCTGCGAAACGATCTCCCGCAGGTCATCCTCCGTCACCGCGTTACCCGGCATCAGATAAAGTTTGAGCTTTTCGATCTCGGTGTGAATCGCGCGCATGTCGTTGCCCAGCAGCTCCACCAACCGCTCCGCCACCCCGGCATCCGCCTTCAAGCCTGCCTCCCGCATCTTCTTTTCCACATCCGCCACAAACGCATGCAAACCCCGCGCTGAAATATCCGGAAGATCGCACTGCTCCACCGCGAAGGCCTTTTGCCACGCTTTATAAAACGACTTGCGCCGGTCCATGCCAATGGCGCTGATCACCAACAACGCATCTTCCGGGCGGGTCGATTCCACCGTTTTCAGCAATCCCGCCAGCGCCCCCTGCACCGACTCGCTCCGGCCCACCACCGTATCGGCCAGAAACGTGCAGGACTTGAGATGCACCAGCTTGGCCCCGCCAAAAAACGGCAGCGTCAACACTGCCTCCCGCGTCCGCCCCAACGCCTCCATTGCCGCGTCCACCGTTTCCGCCCGACCGTCCACCACCTCCAAATTCATCGGGTCCTCCGGCGCCTGCCGCGCCACGAATTCCCGCGCCGTCTCCTTCACCGAATACTCGTCATTGCCCCCGATCAATAGGTGCTGCGGGGCTTTACGCTTGCTCTGGTCTTCGGCCATGGTTGGAATGGGCCTATGCAACACCTTTGGGCGCCATGGCGCAACAGTTATGTCCGCGCCGGAGAAAAACCCGACCCCCACCTCTTTCACACCATCGGCCAAAACCCCGCCACCGACCTCGAAACCCACGTCATCCACCGCGGCCCCACCTGCTTCGCCCTTCTCAACGCTTTCCCCTACACCGCCGGCCATTCCCTCATCCTTCCCTTTCGGGAAGTCGCCGATCCCGCCGACCTCACCCCGGACGAGTCCGCCGAACTCTGGGACACCGTCCTGCGGGTCAAAAACGCCCTCACCAACGCCTTCTCTCCCCACGGCTTTAACATCGGCATCAACCTCGGCGAAGCCTCCGGTGCCGGCCTTCCCCGGCATCTCCACGTCCACGTTGTCCCACGCTGGAAAGACGACGCCAACTTCATGACCGCCACCGCCGAACCCCGCATCCACCCCACCGACCTCCCCCAAATCGCCGCACGCCTGCGCAAAGCACTCGCCACTTTGAACACGCCATGACCACACTCTATAGCGACAGTTTTGGAGTGCGGAGCTACGCGCCGCTTTGGGATTTCAGCGCGATTTTCACGAGAGATACGTGATCTTGTCAAACGTGCTTTGCAACCCGCGCTTGTCCAATTCCTCACGCAGGAAAGCCATGTCGATCAGGTCGGCCGAAAGCTCGATGATGCGGCGAATGTCACGAATGTGTTTTTCCGATCCACCCTCCTCATAATAGATCGTTTTCCAGATCAGGATGTATTCAACCGGAGCGAAATAAATATCCCCATGATCATAGGGCACCGTTTTTTTCTTCGACCATGCCCAGCCAAAGATGGGATCACGCAAAAGGGGATAGAAATCCGCCTTCATTCCCGTTGGCGCATGAATGATATTAAAATGCCCCCGGCACTCGCGGTCGCATTCCAGACGCAGCACTTCCATGGGTGGGACATAAAATTGGTCGGGATCGAAACAGCCATGGAGCCGGTTCAACGAGGCGGAAGGCAATGCCACGGCGATATCGGCATCCAAAGTAAGCCGGGGCTCGGAATATAGCATGGCTCCAAGCGACCCACCGATCAGATAGCGCAGACCCGCGTCATGGAGCGGGCGGGCGAAGAGCTGCAACAGGTCAGGTTCGGGCATGGGCGAGTTCCCGGGCCAGGCCGCGTTCGACTTCCTCCGCACTCCACTCCGGATGCCGCATGGCGATGGCGGCACGGCGGGTGTCGCGCGCGGTTTTCAACAGCGAAAGACAAATCTCCCATTTGCGCTGCGGTGACATTTCCCGGAAAATGCGTACTTGTTCGGGATGCAGAGGATCATGAGCCACCATATCGATCATGATAAACACCACTCGCCCGTAAATCAGCATCATTTGTCTTTTTTCTTCCATGGAACGCCCGGCTCTCCGCAGCCGCGGCAAATTTCATCCCTGCACGGGGGCTTGAACGCTGGCAGCACCTATGCTATTTTAACCAAATGCGGCACTTCTTGGCAGTCCTGATCGCCTCGGCAATTGCCGTGCTTCCCCTTCCCGCAGAGGATGATGCGTTCATGCAATGCTGCCCCGTCGCACCTCCCGCCGAAAATACGAATCCTTGTCCTGAGTGCCCTCTGGACGCAGTTCATCAAAATAAGTGCTGCTGTAAACAGGCTCCATCCATGACACTTTCCGCGGTCCCACCCGCGGGCATTCTTTTCTCCTGCCTGAATTCGGAGAAAATGCCGTGCGGATCCGAAACCGCGTCGGCCAAGCCCATCCGTCCCCTACTTCCTCCTCCCAAGTGGTCGTGAACATTTTCTGTCCGGCGCATCCCGGTTCCGCTGGTGATGCGCATTGTTCCGACAACTTCAAACCAAGGAGAAAATGATGAAATCAATATTCCTGATTGCCATGGCCCTGATGGCCGCGTCCGCCCCGCTTGTCAAAGCGGGCAGCGCCTGCGACTGCTGTGACTGTGGCACCTGCGATTGCGGCACATGCACGTGCTGCGTTTGCGGTCCCTGTGGCTGCTGAAAACAGCCCCATAAACAGCGCCCGCCCCGGTTTTGCACCAGGGCGGGCGTTTTTGTTGGTAGTGAAAATACCCCACTACGGGTAAAGCCCCATGGTAAGAAATACCGGCAAGTGCACACTGGCCTCTCATCTATTATGAACACCAAATCCATCATCGCCATCATTCTCGTCGGTATCGGCATTGTCATTCTGGCCTATTCCGGTCTCTCCTTCACCACCCCCGGCCAACCGGTGGATTTTTTCGGGATGCGCATCGAAACCACGGAACGCCATTTCATTCCCCCTTGGGTAGGACTAGCCTCCCTGCTGGCGGGCATTGCCGTATTTTTTATCCCCTTCAAAAAAGGACCCTCATGACCTCCCCGCTGACAGAAACCAGACGCATGCTGAATCCTTACCTGGGACGCAATAAACAACTTGCGATCACCCGCTGGGAAACGGATGGGGCCGACCCTGACCGTGATCGTCGCGCTTCTGCTCGCGATCGGGGAGGGAGGCATGACACCGCTGTGGGTGCTGATTGCCTATCTCGTGGTCGAGGGACTTGAAAGCCATGTGATTCTACCCTTGGTAATGTCACGCGGAATGAGGCTCCATCCGTTGGCTGTAGTCTTTTCCATGCTTCTTTCGGTCGCGGCATTCGGTGTGCTCGGCGTTCTCATCGCCACTCCTTTGGTTGCCATCGCAGGCATTGTGCATGAGGAACTTTACCGGAAACCCCACATGCCAACAGTCACCGATAAAGATAGCAACCGCCTCGCAAGCAATGCCCTTCTTGAAAAACCAACAGGGTAGTGCCCCAGCTTGCTGCCGGTGACTGGGAAGGCCCGATTTGCAGCTCTCACTTCCGGTATTGCGCCAAAGCCCCCGCTTTATCGAAATCGAACAAACCGTTGCCGACCTCTCTTCATCTCTGCAGGATTCGCAAAACTTCACCGCGGAGCTGCAACGCGAATTGGAACGCGTCCGCGCCGCATTGGATATTCTTCTGCGCAAGGATGAACAACAGGACGCACTTATCGAAGAATTGCGCCAACGAATCGGCGGCATTGATCGACAGCTCAAAGAGCTTTCCACCTACGAGGTGGAAGTACTGGTCGATTCTCCCGCCTCCCCCTGACCCGTGCCTCATTCGTTCAAGGGTCATCCAACGCCGCCCGGATCGTCTTCAGGATGGCGGCGCGGGTGTAGGGTTTGCTGAGGAAATGTCGGATGCCCGTCCCGGTATCGTCGGCGATGGGCTGGCCGCTGGTGGCGATCACACTGAGCCCCGGTTTGATCCCCCGCATAATGCGCGCGGCGGACGGGCCGTCCATGACCGGCATGGCCACGTCGGTCAAAACCACATCGATGTTGGCGCACTCCTTTTCGAAGATGTTCACCGCCTCCCAACCGTTGCATGCGGTGAGCACACGAAAACCGGCATTTTCCAACAGCTTTCGCACGGACTTGCGGACCAACTCCTCGTCATCCACCAACAGCACCGTCTTTCCCGCTCCGTCCGTTTGCTCCTCTTCTCCGGCCTGTTGGATCGCTGGTTCTGCCGTGGCGTGATGCGCCGGTATATACACTTCGAACACGCTGCCCCTGCCTAGTTCGCTGACCACATGAAAGAACCCCCCGTGGCCCTTGATGATCGAATGGGATGTGGACAAACCCAGACCCGTTCCTTTGCCGGTTTCTTTGGTGGTGAAGAAGGGATCGAAAATTTGCTCCAGGTGATCCTTGGGAATACCACTGCCGGTGTCCCGAACCGTGATTTTCACATAGTCTCCGGTCCGTCCGACGACCAATTCCCCGTCCACACTGCTGCTTGCTTCGGCCAGTCGGGTGTTTTCCACCGAGATGCCCAGGGTTCCACCATGTGGCATTGCGTCGCGGGCGTTGACACACAAATTGAGAAGCACTTGGTGCAACTGGGTGGGGTCGCACAGAACCAGTCCCACCACTTCGGGGTTCTGCATCTCAAAAGTGATGTTTTTCGGAAAGGTGTCCCGTATCAGCTTTTGCAAATCCCGCAGCAGCACGCGGGGATCGGTCGGCACCCGCTCGCCGCTGACGCCGCGCGCGAAGCCGAGCACCTGCTTGACCATCTCCGCACTGCGGCGCGCCGATACCTCGATGTTGTGCAAAAACTGCTCCCGCTCGTCCTTGTCCTCCGCCTCGCGCAACAGGTCCACCGAAACCAGGATGGGTGCCAACGCGTTATTCAAGTCATGTGCGATCCCGCCGGCCAGGGTGCCGATGCTTTCCATCCGTTGTGCACGCAGCGAGCGCTGCTCCTGCGCTTTCTCATGGGTGAGGTCTCTCTTGATGGCGATGAAATGCCGGATTTCACCCGCCTCGTTTTTGACCGGGGTGATGGTAACCTCTTCGGGATACAATGTGCCGTCTTTTTTCCGGTTGACGATTTCCCCGGACCACACGCGTCCCGCTTGGATCGTGCTCCACATTTTTTCGTAAAAAGGCTGGTCGTGCCTGCCGGATTTGATCAGTTCCCGGGGATTTTTGCCCATCGCCTCCTCCCGTGTGTACCCAGTGGTCTCGCAAAAGGCGCGGTTGACCCACTCGATGGCACCAAGGGCGTCGGTGATCACCACGATGTTTACCGCCGAGTCCAGCGCTTTGGCCAACACCCGCAGGCGCTCGTTCGTCTCCCGCGTGGCGGTAATATCCGTGTCGATCCCCCGATAGCCGGTTCGCACTCCTTGCGCATCCACGATCGCCCCCCCGGTCGTGCTGAACCACATCACTTTCCCGTTTTTTGCCACCATTGGATTCTCGTAGTGGGCCAGTGATCTGCCCAGATGGAGTATTTCCTGCCCCCATAGGCGGGCCGCATCCCTCCCCTCTAAGGGATGGGTGTCCCAGATGAACGTGCCCAGCAACTCTTCGGGACGGAAACCCAGGATTTCCTCCACGACCGGGTCCACATAGGTGAATACCCCCTTCATATCCACCTCCCATAAGTAACTACGGCTCTGCCCGGCCAGTGTTTCAAAACGGGACTCGCTCTCGCGCAAGGCATGCTCCACCCGTCTGCGCTCGGTGATATCGCGCGAGGTGCCGTAAATCAACATCCGCCCGGTGTCTTCATCTTCTACAAAACGCGCGGTTGTCTCACTCCAGACCGTCCCGCCATTTTTGCGCGGATGCTCCGCCACCATCACATAAACCCGCGCAAAGTCCTGCTCATAATCCTTCAACAACGAGCGGATGCGCGCCTCGACATTCTCCCGGAACATCGGTGTCAGCAACTCCTCCAACGCCATTCCTTCGATCTCACCAGCCTCGTAGCCAAGCACCCGTGTGACCGCTGGACTGACAAATCGGAACCGCCGCGTCTCCACATCCATCACCCAGATCACGTCGGTCGCATTGTCGGTAATCAGCCGGAATTTGCCTTCCGCCGCCTCGATTTCCCGCGTGCGTTCGACGACCGCCGCCTCCAACCGTTCCCGCCGCCGCCCGGACACCCCGACCGCGTGCGCCATGAATCCCGAGAAAACCAATCCTGTGACCAGCACGATCCAGGTAGGTTGGCGGTATCCCCACCACCCGGACACGGGCTGACTGCGAATGGCATAAGTGCGCCCGAAAGCCAGCACCGGCCTCACCGGGAACATGCCTCTGCCATCCAACGGCGGCGGCATTCCCGCTCCTGTTCCCGCCACGTGCACCCAGCCGTCCTCACCGGCTTGGTATAGGTCGAACTCGACCCTATCATTGCCCCCCAGCACCGCGCTGAATATTTCATCCACAGGCAACGCGGCCACCGCTAAACCCAACAGCGGACCGTCTCCGGCGGGATCATATACCGGATGAAGTACAATGAATCCCGACGTTTGGGCTTCATGGTGCATCATTCGACGCAATGGCGTGATCATCGGCAGACGCTCCGACAACGCTATCTCGATTGTCTCCGCACGCATCTCCTCCGATCCCATGTCAAAACCCAGCACCTGCTCACGTGCCTTCGCCGGAACGGCCAACGATACCGGATAATATACCTCCCGGCCGGAAGCTCCCGCCCGCCCGTTCCGCTCCGCGTCCCACTCCCAAACTTCGAAACTGGAGAGTCCGTCACGGGCACGAATCAAGCGGGTATAGTCCTCCAAACCCTCTCCGCCCACCACATCCACCCAACCCCACGCGTCCACCCCCGGATAATCACGCAGATATTCCGTAAATATTTCAAATGCGTGCGCGTCCATCCGCCCGGATGACAGCCTGAAACGGGCGATGGCCTCCGTCCCCTGCCTCTTCACATTGGTGAGCGACCGGACCACCCGCTGCTCATACGCGCCCGCCACGGACCTGAACTCTTTCCTCCCCTCGGTTTCGTAATAAAAATCCAGTCGCCAGCAGATCAAGATGGTCAGGATCAATCCCGCCCACAATGCGATTCCTGCATCCCACATTGCGAGAACCGACGGACCACCCCCGCTTTGCTTGACCTTTCTGCGACACACCAACCCAGCCCCCATCCCGCCCGCCAGCAGAAGCGTCCAAAACCAAGGCACCACCGCCACCCGCACCGCCTCTCTACGAATTGCCGCCTCATCCGCCCCCCCCAGAATCAGAACCCCGGTGTCGCTCCCCATGACGTCACCGACCAGCCGGCATGCAACCGATTTTTCCACCCCGTCCTCCAACCAATAGCCCGCTGCCGTGACCTGACGGCGATTCCAATTCTTCGAACACTCTGCCACACAAAAATTCAATGCCTCCCGGATCGCCCCGGCGGGACACTTCGCCCCGGGCACCTCCAACAACAGACGCGGCGCGTTCCCGTCCTTGGGAATTTCCACCATTGCCAGCCACAACAGCTTGTCATCCAACTCCAGAACCGGACGTAGTTGTCTTTCCAAACGTACCCGTACCGTCCCCTGCAGCGGATGATCCTGATCTACCAACACCCGGACCCGCGCGGGGTACACGTTCTCAGCCAGATTCGTCACATTCCCCAAGGTCTCAAGCCGCAGCACCTTCTCATACATCTGACAGGCTTCCCAACCTAGAAAACCCCCTCCCGCCAGCACCCCCATCACCACAAGCAAAGTGATCCCGTAAAATGCTGGAATAATGAAAAATTTTTTCATGCCCACGGCCACATTGATTATGCACTCCGTATCCTTCCAAGCAACTCTGACGTGACGTCTTGAATCAAGGCATCCACTCCACCATTTCCAGCCCGCGTTCTGACCAAGTGATGATTCGAGCATTACTGTGCCGCATCCATACCACTTCGATTCCCAACTCTTCCACTGCCTCCCAAAATTCCGGTGTCAGTGACCGGTCCGCCTGGAATCCGCGCGGCGGCCGCACCAATTGCGCCGGACCCACCGCCTCCAACCACCCGCGCGACAAATTCCGCTTCTCACTGTGTTCGGCCTGGACCAGGATGTCCGCCCGCACATCCACACCGGAAGCGAGAATCCTTTGTTCCACTTCTTCCGAAATTGCCGATGCCCACAAAACCGCGCCCCCCGGTCCGCGAATGCGCAACACCATCCCCCGATCCTCCAATCGCGGCAGTAACGCCGCCTCCGCCACCGGCCACAACACCTCCACCCGCAGCGGCGGCAGCTCCGCCTCGTCCCCCGCCCTCCAGAAGCTTCTCCCCACACTTCGCTCCTCCAGCATATCCAACAATCGTCGTTGTGGTGCGGAACGACTCTCGAAGCCCGTGTCCACCAACACCCCCACCGGCACATGCTCCATCATCCCGGCCAACCCACCCATCGACCGCGCTCCCCCCCGCGCCACCACCACCCCGTCCCAGGCGTTGACCCCCATGCGCTGCCGCAGCGGATTCAGCGTGAT